>DASXYW010000074.1:0-4113 GCA_036502265.1 Steroidobacteraceae bacterium
TCTCATTAAGCCAGTGTCCCCCGACCAGCTGGTCGAGATGGCACAGGCGACCCTTGCCGCCTGACATGCAGGAGGGCGTAGCGCTCCGGAGTTTGCGCGATCGGCCATTCGAGCTCCTGGCAGAGCTCGACCGCCGGGGCCGCAGCGTGACCGCGAGCGCGGCTGCCGACGTCGAGAAGGTCGGCGAGTGGGTGGGAGTGGCGTTGCGTATGGCCGGCGAACTGTATCTGGTGGCACGCGAGGAGGCGCGCGAAGTGCTGGGCGTTCCGGCACAGCTCACCCGCGTGCCCGGGGCCAAGAGCTGGATTCTGGGATTGGCCAACGTGCGCGGCCAGCTGCTGCCGATCGTCGATTTGCGCGCCTACCTGGGCAGCGGTGCGACGCCCAACGCTCGTACCTCGCGCATCATCGTGGTCAATCACCGCGATATCCCCGCCGGGCTGGTGGTCGATGAGGTGCTGGGCTTCCGGCGCTTCGCCGACGCCGAGTTCACCGCCGACGTGCCGCCCACCATCGTGCACTGCGAACCCCATATCGCCGGTTCGTTCAAGCGCGGCAACGAGCAATGGCCGGTGCTCGGCCTGCGTGCGCTGCTGGAGGATCCGGCATTCAGCGAGGCGAGCGCATGAACTTGGCCGAGATCACCGGCGCCCGGATCCGCACGCCGCAGCGCCTGGCGGTGCTGGCGGCGGTACTGGTGCTGCTGGCGGCGGTGGCGGGCTTGGTGTTACCGCACCTGCGACTGCCGGCGGGAATTGCTTTTGTGAGCGTGCTGCCGGTGCTGCTGGCGCTACTTGGACTGGTGCCGATCCTGATGTTGTTCTCGCATCTGCGCCAGGCGGTCGAGCTCGCGGCGCGTGCTCAGCGCATGGCCGACACGCAGCGGCTGGAGGCCGAGCGCAACCAGCAGGCGATTCTGCGGCTGCTCAACGAAATGACCACCCTGGCCGAAGGTGATCTCACGGTGCAGGCCACCGTGACCGAGGACATCACTGGCGCCATCGCCGACTCGGTCAACTACGCGGTCGAGGCGCTGCGCAAGCTGGTGATGACCATCAGTCAGTCAGGCATCCAGCTGGACGGTGCCGCGCGCCAGACCCAGGCGCTGGCGTCGCACCTGGCGCGCGCCAGCAGCGCACAGTCCAAGCAGATCGGGTCGGCCACCGAGTCTATCGGCGCCATGGCGGCCTCGATCGAGGAGGTGTCCGGCAACGCCGAGCGCGGCGCGGACGTTGCCCGGCATTCGGTCGACGTGGCGCACAAGGGCGGGGATGCCGTGCGGCGCACGATCGACGGCATGAATACGATCCGCGAGACCATTCAGGACACCAGCAAGCGCATCAAGCGCCTGGGCGAGAGCTCGCAGGAGATCGGCAACATCATCGAGCTGATCAGCGACATCGCCGAGCAGACCAACATCCTGGCGCTCAATGCCTCGATCCAGGCCTCGATGGCTGGTGAAGCCGGTCGCGGTTTTGCCGTGGTGGCCGACGAGGTGCAGCGCCTGGCCGAGCGCGCCGCCAACGCCACCAAGCAGATCGAGGTGCTGGTACGCACGATCCAGACCGACACCAACGAGGCGGTGGTGTCGATGGAGCGCAGCACCACCGACGTGGTCGGCGGCGCATTGCTGGCGGAAAACGCCGGCGCCGCGCTGCAGGAGATCGAGCAGGTCTCCAATCAGATTGCCAGTCTGGTGCAGAACATCTCCGCCAGCGCCCGCAGTCAGTCGACCGCGGCGCAGAACATGGCGCGCAACATGCAGGTGCTGCGCGAGATCAGCGCGCAGTCGGCCGATTCGACCAGCGCCACCTCGCACGCGATTGCCAAGCTGGCCGACCTGTCGGCCTCGTTGCGCAAGTCGATCACCGGCTTTCGCCTGCCGGGCAGCAGCGAGCTGAGCGGCCGGCACCGAGCGCTGCCGGACGCGGCCGCCACGGCGCCGCCGGCCAGGCCGACGGTGTCAGCGCCGCCAGCCGCGGCGGCACCCGGGAGCGCGGCACCTTATCCGACCTCCAAGGTCAAGGTCCTCGGCGGGTCCTGAACCAGCGCGCGGGAGTGGGATGATTCAACGGCATGACTGAGCTGGCCACGCAAACTTTGCATACGGTCGCGCGCGAGATCAGCGTCGCACTGACCGACGGGCGTGGCGCGCTCGAGGCCCACGTCGAGCAGCCGGGCAACATGGAGTTGCTGGAACGCTGCCGCAATGACCTGCACCAGGTGCAGGGCGTGCTGCGTCTGCTGGAGATCTACGGCGCGGCGCTGCTGGCCGAGGAGATGGAGCAGGTCACGCGCTACCTGATCGGCCTGGGCACCGAGCGCAAGAACCAGGACGAGGCACTCGATGCTCTGATGCGCTCGATGGTGCAGCTGCCCGGCTACCTGGAGCGCGTGCTGGCCGGCGGCCGCGACCTGGCGCTGGTATTGCTGCCGCTGCTGAATGATCTGCGCGCGGTGCGCGGCAGCGCGCTGCTGTCCGAGGGCACGCTGCTGCTGCTGAACCTGAAATCGGATCGGCAGGCGCAGCCGGCGGCACCGACGCCCGGCGAGCCGCCGCTGTCGGTCAGCCAGTGGGCGCGACGGCTGCGCGCCCGTTTCCAGACCGGCCTGATCGGCTGGATCCGCGGCGAGCGCCCCGAGCAGAACCTGGAGATCATGGCCGCGGTGGCCACGCGCCTGGAACAAGTCGCCTCCACCCAGCCGGTGTTCCAGCTGTGGTGGGTAGTCGGCGCGGTGATCGAGGCGCTGCGCGAGAACGGCGTCGACGGCAGCATTTCGGTCAAGCGATTGTTGGGCCTGGCCGATCGCGAGATGCGGCGGCTGTTCGAGCAGGGCGAGGCCCGCTACACCCAGCATGCGCCGGTGGAGCTGCTCAATAACCTGCTGTACTACATCGCGCGCGCCAACAGTGGCGGACCGCGGGTGGCGGCGGTGCGCGCCTCGTTCCGCCTCACCGAGCTGCTACCGGTGGACGAGTCGATCGAGCAGGAGCGCGAGAATTTGTCCGCGCCCTCAATCAAGCTGATGCATACCGTGGCCGCGGCGATCCGCGAGGATCTCGCCAAGGTCAAGGACGTGATGGATATCTACGTGCGGCGCGGCGGCGGTCAGACCGAGGAGCTGGTGCCGCAGGTGGCGCTACTCAAGAAGATCGGCGACACGCTCGGGGTCCTGGGGCTCGGCGGCCTGCGAACGCGCGTGCAGGAGGCCACCGCCCGGCTCGAGAGCATCATCGCCGGCACCGAGACCGGCGGCGAGTCGGCGCTGGTGCAGGTCGCAGCCGCGCTCATCAAGGTCGAGGATCATCTGGATGATGATCTGGTCGGCTTGATCCTGCCGCGCGACAAGAGCGCGGCCGGGGAGGCATCGCCCGACCAGGATTTTCTGCAGGTTCAAGGCGCGGTGCTGCGCGAGTGCGTGGTCAATCTGGCGCGCATCAAGGAGTACGTGGCGCAGAATGTCAGCGGCACACTCGATGCCGCCGGCTTCGACAACTGGCCCGAGCTCATGCGCGGCATCAATGCCGGTCTGCTGATGCTCGGCAAGTCGCGTGCGGTCGAGATCATCGAAGAGATCACCACGCATCTGAAACGCGTGATGCAGCCCGGCGGCACCAGTCTGGCCCCGGAGTACCTGGACCGTCTGGCCGATGCCATCGTCAGTGTCGAGTACTACATCGAAACCCTGCAGGCCGGTCGCAGCGATCCGTGGTACATGCTCGACAATGCCCGCACCTGCCTGGACACGCTCAAGAGGGCTCCGGAGCGGGTGCTGCCGACGGTCACGCCGGCTGCCACCACCGGCAGCTTCGCCAAGACGCAGCTGATCGATCGGCCACCGCCCGGCGACACCACCGACATCCGTCAGCTCGATCTGGCGCGGGCCGCTCCGCCGCGCGAGCCACCGGTGCTGGCGGCCGCCAGCGCTCCGGCGGAGCATGCCGAGACGCTGCCGGATCCGGATCTGATCCTGCTGTTCGTCGAGGAGGCGAAGGAAGAGCTGGAGAAGATCCAGCTGCAGTTTCCGATCTGGGATCACAATCCGCTCGAGAGCGACGCGCTGCTGATCGTGCGGCGCTCGTTTCATACGCTCAAGGGCAGCGGCCGCATG
>DASXYW010000075.1:0-64016 GCA_036502265.1 Steroidobacteraceae bacterium
AGCGCCTCGCGCAGCAACGTATTGACGTTGTCGACCGCTTTGGTCACACCCTTGCCGAGGTAGCGCCGGGCATCCCCGTCGCGCAGTTCCACCGCCTCGCGCGAGCCGGTGGATGCGCCCGACGGCACCGCAGCGCGTCCCAGCGCTCCGGACTGCAGCCGTACCTCGGCCTCGATCGTCGGATTGCCGCGTGAATCGATGATCTCACGGGCATGAATTCCGGCGATGCGACTCATAGCAGCGACTCCTCGAATGGGCGCGATTTACTGGTCTGGTCCAGCTGCTGCAGGGTCTCCAGCAGCGGCCCCATGCGCGCCAGCGGCCACGCGTTCGGACCATCCGACAGCGCTGTGTCCGGTCGCGGGTGCGTCTCCATGAAGATTCCGGCGACACCGGCGGCGACCGCGGCGCGCGCCAGCACCGGAATGTATTCGCGCTGCCCGCCCGAGGCGTTGCCTTGCCCTCCAGGCAGCTGTACCGAGTGCGTGGCGTCGAACACCACCGGACAGTCGGTGGCGCGCATGGCCGCCAGCGAGCGCATATCGGCCACCAGGTTGTTGTAGCCGAAACTGAACCCGCGCTCGCACACCAGAATCTGTTGATTGCCGGTCGAGCGTGCCTTGTCGACCACGTTCTGCATCTCCCAGGGCGAGAGGAATTGCCCCTTCTTGATGTTCACCGGCCGGCCGGCCGCGGCCACCTGCAGGATGAAATTGGTCTGCCGGCACAGGAACGCCGGCGTCTGCAGCACATCGACCACGGCGGCAACCTCGCCGATCGGTGAGTCCTCGTGCACATCGGTCAGCACCGGCAGCTTGAACGATCGCTGTACCGACTGCAGCGCCTTTAGTCCCGATTCAATCCCGAGGCCGCGAAAGCTGCTGCGCGAAGATCGGTTGGCCTTGTCATACGAGGCCTTGAAGATCAGCGGCATGTGCAGCGCCGCGGTGATTTCCTTAAGCTTGCCGGCCACCTCCTGCAGCAGCGCCTCGGACTCGACCACGCACGGTCCGGCAATCAGGAACAGTGGCCGGTCGATGCCGACGTCGAAGCCGGCAAGTTTCATGCGCCGGCGGCGGCCGGCAGCTGCGATCCGCGATAGGCGCGCGCCGCCCGAACAAAGCCGGTGAACAGCGGATGGCCGTCACGGGGAGTGGAGGTAAATTCCGGGTGAAACTGCGTGGCGACGAACCACGGATGCGCCGGCAGCTCGACGATCTCCACCAGACCATCGCGCGAAAAGCCTGAAAACTTCATTCCGGCACGTTGATATGCCTCAAGAAAGTTGTTGTTGAACTCGAATCGATGACGATGCCGTTCGGCGATCACGTCGCGACCATAGAGGTCGCGCGCCTGCGTTCCGCCGTGCAGCTGCACGTCCTGCGCACCCAGCCGCATCGTGCCGCCAAGCTGTGAGCCCTCGTCGCGCAGCTGCACGCCGTGGCTGCGATCCTGCCATTCGGTGATCAGCGCGATGACCGGATGGCTGCTGGCCCGGTTAAACTCGGTACTGTGCGCCTCGCCGAACTGCAGCACGTGGCGGCCGTACTCGATGACCGCCAGCTGCATCCCCAGGCAGATGCCCAGGTACGGCACCCCATGTTCGCGCGCGTAGCGTATCGCCTGGATCTTGCCCTCGATGCCGCGCTCACCAAATCCGCCCGGCACCAGGATCGCGTCCATGCCTGCAAGGCAGCCCACGCCCTCCTTCTCGATGTCGGTGGACTCGATGTAGTGGACCTTGACCCGGGTGCGGGTCTTGAGGCCGCCGTGCATCAGCGCCTCGTTCAGCGATATGTAGGAGTCCCGGATCTGGACGTACTTGCCGACCATGGCGATGTCGATCTGGCCGTCGGGATTGACCTTGGCATTGACCACTTGGCGCCAGGCCGCCAAGTCCGCCGGCGGCACTTCGAAGCGCAATTTGTCGACCACAATGTCATCCAGCGCCTGCTCATGCAGCAGCAGCGGAATGCGGTAGATGTCGTCCGAGTCGACCGCCGAGATCACCGCACGCTCCTCGACGTTGGTGAACAGCGCAATCTTGCGGCGCTGCTCCTCGGGCAGCGACTCGCGACAGCGGCACAGCAGCACGTCGGGCTGAATGCCGATCGAGCGCAGCTCCTTGACCGAGTGTTGCGTCGGCTTAGTCTTGATCTCACCCGAGCCACCAACGATCGGCACCAGGGTCAGATGCATGTACAGCGTGTGATTGCGCCCCAGCTCGACCCCGAGCTGGCGGATCGCCTCCAGGAACGGCAGCGACTCGATGTCACCGACGGTCCCGCCGATCTCCACCATGCACACGTCGGCATTGCCGGCGCCCAGCATGATGCTGCGCTTGATCTCGTCGGTGATGTGCGGAATGACCTGCACCGTGGCGCCCAGGTAATCACCGCGGCGCTCCTTGGCGATCACGCGCTCATAGATGCGGCCGGTGGTGAAATTGCTGTTGCGGCCGGTGATGGTGCGAACGAAGCGCTCGTAGTGACCCAGATCGAGGTCGGTCTCGGTGCCATCCGCGGTGACGAATACCTCGCCATGCTGGAACGGGCTCATGGTGCCGGGATCGACATTAATGTACGGGTCGAGCTTGACCATCGCGATCTTCAGGCCGCGGGCCTCGAGAATCGCGCCCAGCGATGCGGCGGCAATGCCTTTTCCCAAAGAGGAAACGACGCCGCCGGTGACGAAGATGAATCGGGTCATCGAGGATTCCGCCGCCTGAAGAATCAGCCAATGACGACGGGCAGTCAGGTTATCAAATCGGGCCGTGTGTCTCAATCGCGGGCGGAAATTTTGTCGGCGGCGCGGCGCCAGCGGAATCGGCCGCGGTCGGGCATCCCGGGGTGGCTCGGCCGACAGCTACCATCGAGCCAAAGGTCCGCCACCGCAAGGATGCGTCCGGCGTGCGTGATCAACGGTACCCCGGCGCGCTCCCACGGCACAACGGCTTGCGCCTGCAGCAGATCCTTCAGGGTCGCGCGGCCTTGCTGCAGGCGCAGTCGCTCACCGCCTCGGCGCGCTCGCACCGAGAGAAGCCGCGGCAGTCCGCCCAGCCACACGTCCCCGTGCCGGTCGCGCACCAGCCCGATCGCCCCGCCCCCCGGCAGTGACAGCCACGGCTGCGCACGCCAATCCCAGCGCAAGCTGCGCCGCATATTCTGATCCGCGACCGCCACCACGGCGAACAGCCGATCGCCGTGCCGGCGCAATTCGCCTCCGGCCCAGGCTACCGCGGGAATCGCGTCCAACCTGGCCTCGAGCATCGGCCCACAGATCTCGCGCAACCGCCGGTGGTCCGGCTGAGGCAAGCCGCGTTCGCTGATCCACGCTCGCACAGCATTTCGCCGCTCACCGGGCGACAGACGGCGCAGCACGCTGACGCGCATCGCCTGCCCGTCACGCGCCTGCCGCAAGGCGTCGCGCGCGAGCTGTTCGAGCAGCACGGCGGCCTCGGCCAGGTGCCCGGCCGAGCGGCTCGCGGTGCCGGCCGCGGCCGGCCAGCGTTCACGGATCACGGGCAGCACGGCGCGACGCAGATAATTACGGTCGAAGCGCAGGTCAAGATTGCTCGGATCCTCGCTCCAGTCGAGCCGGTGCGAGCGGGCGTAGCGCTCCAGTTGCGCGCGGCTGACGGGCAGCAGCGGCCGCACCAGACAGGTATGCGCCCAGGGCGTGAGGCCACCCATGGCCGACAGGCCGCGTACGCCGCTGCCGCGCAGCAGCGCCAGCAATACGGTCTCGAGCTGATCCTCCTGGTGGTGCGCGGTGAGCAGCAGTTCGTCGCGACCGAGCCGGCGTGCCAGCGCGCGATAGCGCGCCTGGCGCGCGGCGGCCTCCGGCGACTGCCCGCGCGCGCGCCGCACATTGACCCGGATGATCGCACACGGCACGCGCAAGGCCCGAGCGCGGGTTCGGGCTGCACCGGCCCAGGCACCCGACTGCGCCTGCAGGCGGTGATCCACGTGCAGCGCGCGCAGCACGAAGTGCTCACGCGACTTCAGCCCGGCGAGCGCAGCCAGAAGAACCGTGGAATCGAGCCCGCCGGAGTAAGCCACGCACAGCTGACGGCCGCGCAGAGGTCCGAGCAGCAAGCGCAGACGTCGCGCCAGCCAAGGCAGCGCAAAACGCTTGGGTACGCCGGCATCCTGCTCGCTGTGGAAACGCTCGGCAGGCGCCGCGCGCCGCCGCCTCACGGCTGGTTCTCGAGGTACACCCCGAAGGTTGCAATGCGGCGGGCGCGCTGATCGAGCAGCAGATCAGTCTTGAGCTGCTGCAATTCACCCAGATGCGACAGCAGCGCGTCGCGCAGTGCGTTGCTGATGGCCGGGGCGTCGCGATGCGCTCCGCCCAGTGGCTCGGCCAACACCTGATCGACCAATCCCAGATCCAGCAGCCGCCCCGCCGTGAGATTGAGCGCCTCGGCCGCGAGTTCCTTCTTGTCCGCGCTCTTCCACAGGATCGAGGCGCAGCCTTCCGGCGAGATCACCGAGTAGGTGCTGAATTGCAGCATCAGCAGCCGATCGCACACGCCGATCGCCAGCGCGCCGCCCGAGCCGCCTTCGCCGATCACCACCGTCACGATCGGCACGCGCAGGGTCGACATCTCGAACAGGTTGCGCGCGATGGCCTCGCTCTGCCCGCGCTCCTCCGAGCCGACCCCGGGATAGGCGCCGGGGGTATCGATCAATGTGATCAGCGGAATACCGAAGCGCTCGGCCAGCTTCATCAGGCGCAGGGCCTTGCGGTAGCCCTCGGGTTTGGGCATGCCGTAGTTGCGCCGCACCCGCTCCTTGGTGTCGCGACCCTTCTGGTGACCGATGATCATCACGGTCTCACCCGCCAGTCGCGCCAGCCCGCCAACGATGGCCGTGTCGTCGGCGTACATGCGATCGCCGTGCAATTCGTGGAAGTCGGTGAAGATCGAGCCGATGTAGTCGAGCGTATAGGGGCGCTGCGGATGGCGCGCCAGCTGCGTGATCTGCCACGGCGTCAGGTTGGAGAAGATCGAGCGCGTCAGTGCGCGGCTCTTGAGGCGCAGCTTGCCGATCTCGTCCTCGATATTGACCATATCGTCAGCCGTAATATGGCCAAGCTCTTCGATCTTGGCCTCGAGCTCGGCGATGGGCTGCTCAAAATCAAGGAAGCTGACGGCCATCTGGCGGGTGACTCCTCTTGGTTCTAGCTGGTGGCCAAGCCTACGAGGTACGGGCCGGAGTGCGCAAGGATGCGCGGCGAGCGCGCTACTGTGCCAATGCCGCCGAGCCCGACAGGGCCTCCAGGCTGTAGCTCAGGCGCGCGCTGCCGGCCCCGAACAGATGTTCGAGCCGCTCGAGCAGCTCGCGCGAGGGTCGCACTTTCCACTCCTCGCCGAAGCTCAAAGCCCCGTCGGCGGTGCCGGTATGACAGCGCAACAGCACACCGCAGTGCCCGCCGCGTGCTTCGCGCAGCAACGCCTCGAGTTGCGCCAACCGCGCATCGGCGGCCGTTGCGGCTGGCCAGTCGAGCACCAGCTGACACGCCAGGCGCTCGCGGACCGCATCGAGCGATTGCATCTGGCGGGCCGCCAATCGCCAGGCGTCGGAGAATTCGTCAAAGCGCAGCGCGCCTTCCACCTGTATCAGCGTGTCCTTGACGATCAGTTCGCGATGCCGCTGGTAGACCTCGTCGAACATCGTGACTTCCATGCGCCCGCTACGATCGTCGAGCATGAAGCTGACGCGCGCCGAGCGCTTACGCACTTCGACGATCAGACCTGCGAGAGTCACCTGCCGCGCCTCGGACCAGGCGCGCGCCGGGTCGATGGGCGTGCTCGGGCGGTCGCCGGCGAAGTCGCCGACGCGGCCGGAGGCGAAATAGCGCAGATCCGGCTCGTACGGTGCGATCGGATGACCGGTCAGGTACAGGCCCAGCGTCTCACGCTCGCCGGCCAGTCGCTGCGAGGCATTCCACTCGGGCAGCGGCTTTAGAACCAGCACCTCAGTGGCCTCCCTCGGGTGGGAACTGACGCCGAAGATGTCGCTCTGGCCGGCCGCACGGGTACGCGCGCTCTGCTCACTGGCCTGCAACGCCTGGTCGAGGTGCGCGCTCAGCGTGGCGCGATTCGCGCCGAGCCCGTCCAGGCTGCCCGAGCGGATCAGCGCTTCGAACACCCGTCGACTCAGGCGCGACAGGTCGATACGTCGGCACAGATCCACCAGGCTGTGGAACGGCCCGTGATGCTCGCGCTGCTCGACGATCGCTTCGACTGCGGAGCGTCCCACGCCCTTGATCGCACCCAAACCGTAGCGGATGGTGCGCTCGTCGGCAACCGCGAACATGTAGCTGGAACTGTTGATGTCCGGCGCCAGGACCGTAAGCCCGATCTGCGTGCAGTCGTCGATCAGCGTGACGATCTTGTCGGTGTGATCCATGTCGGCCGACAGCACCGCAGCCATAAACGCCGCCGGATAATGTGCCTTCAGGTAAGCCGTCTGGTAGGCCAGCAGCGCGTACGCAGCCGAATGCGACTTGTTGAAGCCGTAACCGGCGAACTTCTCCATTAGGTCGAAGATGTGAGCCGCGAGCCGTCCGTCCACTCCGCGTGCTCGTGCGCCGTCGATGAACACCGAACGCTGCTTGGCCATCTCCTCCGGGCTCTTCTTGCCCATGGCCCGGCGCAGCAGGTCGGCGCCGCCGAGCGTGTAGCCGGCCAGCACCTGCGCGATCTGCATGACCTGTTCCTGATACAGGATTACCCCGTAGGTCGCCTCCAGCACCGGCTTGAGATCCGGATGCAGGTAATCGATCGCGGCCTGGTTGCGACCGTGCTTGCGGTTAATGAAGTCCTCCACCATGCCCGACTGCAGCGGGCCGGGGCGAAACAATGCCACCAGCGCCACGATGTCCTCGAAGCGGTCGGGCTGCAGCCGCCGGATCAGATCCTTCATGCCGCGCGATTCCAGCTGGAATACCGCGGTCGTGCGGCACGATTTCAGCAATGCGTAGGTATGAGCGTCCTCCATCGGCAGGGTCCCGAGCAGCAGCGGCTCCTGGCTGCAGCGCGCGCGCTCTGCATTCACCGTCGCCACCGCCCAGTCGAGCACCGTGAGTGTGCGCAGGCCCAGAAAGTCAAATTTCACCAAGCCGGCGGCCTCGACATCGTCCTTATCGAACTGCGTGATCACGCCGGTGCGTCCGGGCTCGCAGTACAACGGCGTGAAGTCGGTCAGCATCGAAGGGGCGATCACGACGCCGCCGGCGTGCTTGCCGGCATTGCGTGTCAGCCCTTCGAGCGATCGCGCCAGGTCGAGCAGGTTGTGAACCTCCTCGTCCTGCTGGTAGAGCCGTTTGAGTTCCGGTTCCTTGCCGATGGCATCATCGAGCGTGATGCCGAGCTCGAATGGGATGAGTTTTGCGATCCGGTCGACGAATCCGTACGGGTGCCCGAGCACGCGGCCCACATCGCGCACTACCGCCTTGGCGGCCAGACTGCCATAGGTGATGATCTGCGACACGCGGTCGTGGCCGTACTTTTCGGCCACGTAATCGATCACGCGATCCCGTCCCTCCATGCAGAAGTCGACGTCGAAATCCGGCATCGACACGCGCTCGGGGTTGAGGAAGCGCTCGAACAGCAGGTCGTAGCGCAGCGGCTCGATATCCGTGATACCCAGTGCGTAGGCCACCAGCGAGCCGGCGCCTGAGCCGCGCCCCGGCCCGACCGGAACGCCGTGCTCGCGGGCCCAGCGGATGAAATCGGCCACGATCAGAAAATACCCGGCGAACCCCATCGGACAAATAACGTCCAGCTCGCTCGCCAGTCGCGCCGTATAGCGAGCCGTCTCGGTGGGCACGATGCCGAGGGTCGCAAGGCGCGAGGTTAGTCCTTGCTGGGCCTGCGCGCGCAGAAAATCGTTGGGGGTTGCGCCGGCGGGTACCGGGTAGTCGGGCAGGCGCGGCTGTCCCAGCGTGAGCTGCAGACTGCAGCGGCGCGCAATCTCGACCGTGTTGGTCAGCGCCTCGGGCAGGTCGGCGAACAGCGCACGCATCTCGGCCACGCTGCACAGGTACTGGCGCGGGGAGTAGCGCCGCACGCGCGCGGCATCGGCCAGCTGGCTGCCCTCATGAATACAGACGCGTGCCTCGTGGGCCTCGAACTGGTCAGCGCGCAGGAAGCGCACATCGTTGGTCGCGACCACCGGCAGTGCGCGGCACGCGGCCAGCTTGAGCGCCGCGGACAGGTAGTGGCGCTCCTCCGGGCGCCCGAGTCGTTGCAGTTCCAGGTAGTAGCGATCGCCGAACAGTTCCAGCCAGAAATCCAACGCCTGCGCCGCCTGCACATCGCGCTCGCGCAGCAGCGCTCGCCCCACGTCACCCTCGGCCGCGCCCGAGAGCGCGATCAGCCCTGCGGTGCTGGTGCGATCCAGCCAGGCGCGATCGACCAGCGGCGCGGCACCGGCGCCCTGCCCCTCCAGATAGGCGCGGCTCACCAGTCGGGCCAGGTTGCGGTAACCCTCCAGGTTCTGGCACAGCAGCGTGAGGCGTGAGGCCCCCAGCTTCTCCTCCACCTCACGCAGCATCAGGTCGACGCCAATGATCGGCTGCACGCCGCGCTCGAGCGCCGCGCGATAGAACTTCACCATCGCGAACAGATTGCACTGATCGGTCAACGCCACCGCCGGCATGCCCTCGGCGCGTACCGCATCCATGAGCTCGGGCACCCGCACCACGCTGTCGATCAGCGAGTACTCGGTGTGCAAGCGCAGGTGTACGAAGGTCGGCTTCATGACTCATCGCCCATCAGGGCATCCTGATCGCTCGACAGCACTTCCGTCGACAGTCCCCAGGTCAGCTCCCCACTGAGCCAGCTGCGCAGCGGATTGAAGCTGCGTCGATGAATCGGGCACGGACCCAGGTGGGTGAGGGCCAGCACATGTTGCCGCGTACAGTACCCAAAGTGCTGCGCCATGCCATAGCCCGGATAACGCGCGCTCAAGGTCATCATCAGTCCGTCGCGATAGGTCTTGGCGATGATCGAGGCTGCGCTGATGCTGGGCACGATCGCGTCGCCGCCCACGACCGTGCGCACGCCGCAATCACCAAAGCAATCAGTCAACTGCGGCGCACAGTTACCGTCGATCATGATCATGGTCGGGCGCTGGCTCAGCGACATCAGTGCGCGCTTCATCGCCAGCAGAGTGGCCTGCAGGATATTCAGCAGATCGATTTCCTCGTGATCGGCCTCGGCCACGGCCCAGGCCAGCGCGCGCTCGCGGATGCGCTGCGCCAGGACGGTGCGACGCTCGGGCGGCAGTTGCTTGGAATCGCGCAAGCCGCGGATCGGACGATGCGGGTTCAGGATCACCGCGGCCGCCACCACCGGCCCCGCGAGCGGGCCGCGTCCGGCCTCATCCACTCCGGCAATCAGCTCGGACAATGCGCCACGCCTCCCACTATGAATCGACGTCTCGCAGCAGTTGCAATACGGCCGACGCCGCGTGCGCCGCGCCCCCCGCCCGCAGCGACTCATGTACCTTGAGAAATTGCCGCTGTAAATACTCGCGTTGCGCCGAGTCGTCGAGTGCCTCCTCGATTGCGCGGCATAAATTACTCGCCGTGACTTGTTCCTGAAAGAATTCCGGTGCCAATTCCTCGCCGGCCAGAAGATTGGGCAACGAGAAATATGGCACCCGCATCAGATTCAGTGCGCGCACCAATGCAACGGTGAGCGCGCCGCCGCGATAGGCCACTACCATAGGGCAGCGGCACAACAGCGCCTCAAGACTGGCAGTGCCTGAGGCCACCAATGCCGCATCCGCCGCGGTCAGCGCCTGGCGCGACTGTCCATCCAGAACCCGCAACGGCAGCTGTGCCGCCTGCGGCAATGCGGCGCGCACCCGATCGAAGCTGGCCCGCGCGGCGGCATTGGCGATGGGCACCACTATTTGCAGCGGCCGGCCGTGATCCATGAGTTCGCGGGCGGCGGCCAGGAACGGCGCCGCGAGCCGCTCGACTTCCCCGACGCGGCTGCCGGGCAGCAGTGCCAGCACCGGCTGGCCCGGCTCAAGGGCAAGCGTGCGGCGTGCGCCGGCACGGTCTGGCTGCAATGGAATCTGATCGGCCAACGGATGCCCGACGAACACCGCGCGCACCGCGTGGCGGCGGTAGAACGCCGGCTCGAACGGCAACAGGCATAGCACCAGGTCGCAGCGGCGCGCGATCTTGCGCACCCGCCCCGGCCGCCAGGCCCACACCTGCGGACTCACGTATTGCACAGTGGCGATGCCGAGCGACTTGAAGCGACCCGCCAGACTCAGATTGAAGGCCGGCGCGTCCACGCCGATGAACACGTCGGGTTTCCATGTGGCGATGCGCTCGATCAACATGCGCCGCAGACGCAGTAGCCGCGGTAGCTGCAGCAGTGGATCGATCAGCCCCATGACCGCCAGCTCGTGGGCATCGGCCAGCGCCTGGCAGCCCGCGGCGCGCATCGCCGGACCTGCCAATCCAATCGCTTCAAGGTCGGCGACGCGCTCGCGCAGTGCCCCGATTAGTGCCGCCCCGAGCGCGTCGCCGGAGGTCTCACCGGCAACGATCGCAATCCGAAGCCCCGCCATGGTCAACGGATCAGGCTGCGTTCCGAGGTGGCGATGAATTCGACCAGCGGTTGCAGCTCCGGCTGCGTCGGCACCAGCGCCGACAGCTGCTCGATCGCGACGTTGAGCGGCAGATCGCTGCGATAAAGAATCTTGTAGGCGTTGCGCAGGTTGCGGATCTGCTCGACCGAGAAGCCGCGACGTTTCAGGCCTTCGCTGTTGATCGAGTGCGGCTCGGCCGGGTTGCCCACCGCCATCACGTACGGAGGGACGTCGCGCGTGACGCCACAATTGTTGGCGATGAAGGCGTGCGCGCCGATCTTGCAGTGCTGGTGGACCGCGACGTAACCGCTAAGAATGGCCCAGTCACCGATGTAAACGTGGCCCGCGATCATCGCCAGGTTGACCAGGATCACGTTGTTACCGATCAAGCAGTCGTGCGCGACATGCGTATAGGCCATGAAGAGGTTGTCGCTGCCGATGCGCGTCACGCCCAAATCGAGCGCGGTACCCCGACTGATGGTGCAGTACTCGCGGATCACGTTGCGATCGCCGATCTGGAGGCGGGTCGGCTCGCCGGCATACTTCTTGTCCTGTGGCGCCTCACCCACCGAGGCGAACTGGAATATCTTGTTGTCCGCGCCAACGGTGGTATGCCCGACGATGAGCGCATGCGGGCCGACCCAGGTGCGCGGCCCAATCTCGACGTCGCCGCCGATGACCGCAAACGGACCGACCTCGGCGTCGGCCGCCACGCGTGCGCCGGCCGAGACCACCGCCCGCGGGTCGATCACGGCAGTTCCGCCGTCGAATTAGTCCCTGGCACGCTCTGCAGATCCGGAGCGATCATGATCTGCGCATGCGCGACATCCTCGCCGCCAACCTCGGCGCGCGCGGCGAAGCGGTAGATGCCCTTGAAGTTTCGCTCCAGCTCCACGATCAGCAGCAGTTGGTCGCCGGGCTCGACCGGCTTGCGGAAGCGCGCCTTGTCGATGCCGACGAAATAGAAGCGGGTGTTCTCGTCCGGTATCACATTGGCGGTCAGAAAGGCCAGCAGGCCCGCGGCCTGGGCCAGCGCTTCCAGGATGATGACGCCCGGCATCAGCGGACGGTGTGGGAAATGTCCCATGAAGTACGGTTCGTTGTAGGTAACGTTCTTGACCGCCCGAATGCGCTGTCCGGAGACAAATTCCAGCACACGATCCACCAGCAGAAACGGGTAGCGGTGCGGCAGGTACTTCATGATGCCGTTGATATCGAGAGTGCTCGGCTCAGTCATCGTTGTCTTCCTGTTGCAATTCTTCCGAGGCGGCGCGACGATCGCGCGGGTGGCGTTCGCGTTCGGCCATCCGCTTGAGCGTGGTAAGAACGCGCCACCAGTGGCGGATCGGCTCGACCGGGATCACGCTGGTATAGACTCCGGGTTTGGTGACCGAATGGGCCACCATCGACATTCCGGTCAGCACTACATCATCGCAAATCTCGAGATGGCCGGCTAAACCGCAGGCGCCGGCGATCATGCAGCGCGCACCGATGCGCACGCTGCCCGACACGCCGGTGCAGGCCGCGATCGCGGTGTGCGCACCGACCTGCACGTTGTGGCCAATCTGGATCTGGTTGTCGAGCTTCACGCCCTCGGCGATCACGGTATCCTCCATCGTGCCGCGATCGATCGTGGTATTGGCACCGATCTCGACGTCATCGCCGACCCGCACGGTGCCGACCTGCGGAACCTTGAGCCAGCGCCCACGGTCGCGCGCAAGGCCAAAGCCGTCCGAGCCGATGACGACGCCGGCATGGACCAGGACGCGCTCGCCCAGCAGCACGTCGTGCGCAAGCGTCACGCGTCCCAGCAGGCGGCAGTCAGCGCCAAGGCGCACGCCTGGACCGACATGGCAGGCTGGCCCGATCAGGCAGCGCGGGCCGATGCGAGCCTCGGCCGCGATCACGGTATACGGGCCGATTTCGCAGCTCTCATCGATCAGCGCCCGCGGGTCGACGATGGCGGTCGGATGGATGCCCGGCCGCAGCGTCGGAGCCGGATAGATCAGGGTCGCGATGCGCGCAAACAGCGCATGCGGGTTGGAAGCGATCAGCGCCGCGACCGGACTTGCGGCCGCTGAGCCTTGCTCAAGCACCACGGCACTGGCGCGCGTGCCGGTGAGCTGCGATATCAGCCGTGGATTGGCCAGAAAGCTCAGGGCGCCAGGCCCGGCCGACTGCAGCGGCGCCACGTGATCGACGGTGACGGCCGGATCCCCGGCCAGTTCACAGCCGAAACGTACCGCCAGTTCGCCGAGTGCAATGCCCATGGTCCTTGGGATCAGTCGGCCGCGTTGCCGCCCCTGGCGATGCTATTTCGGCGTGGTGGTGCTCTTCGGCGTGGTGGTGGGCTTCGGCGCCCCGGAGGCGCCGCTGCTGGAGGACGCACCACCTGTGGCAGGCGCGCGAACGCCACGCGCCTGCAGCGCCGATAGAATCTGCGGCGTGATGTCGAGTACCGGCGCGGCGAAGATCACGCCGTCGGCCAGCACCAGGTCGAACTTCTGGCCCTGGGCGTAGTTCTGCACTTCCTCGACCAGCATCTTTTGCAGCTTCGACAACTCCTCGTTCTGCCGCGCGTTGAAGTCATCCTGAAACTGGTTAGCCTTGAGCGACAGCTCACGATTGCCGTCGCGCACGTCGCGCTCGATCCCATTGCGCTGCTCGGACGACATCGTGCCCTGGTCACGCTGCAGATTGTCTTCCTTGCTCTTGAGCGCCGCCTGCTGAGTCTGCAGTTCCTTCTGCTTGCCAGCGAATTCCGCGCGCAGCGCATCCTGTGCGGCCTTGGCCTGGGGAGACTCCTGCATCAGCTTGGCATAGTTCACCACGCCGATCTTCAGATCGGCCCACGCTGGTGCGGCCGCGGCCAGCGCCACGACTCCCGCCATCACTACCACCCGCCGAAAACTCATGCCTGCTCCTGCTCGTGGGCCTTCCACGCTAGAACGACTGACCGATCGAGAACTGGAAGCCCTCGGTGCGATCAGCAAAATGAACCGCATCGCCACGAAACGGATTGAGCGCGATGCCGTAGCTGAAGCGAAAAATGCCCAGCGAGGGAGCTAGCCATTGCACCGCAATACCCGTCGAACGTCGAAGCTCATGATAGCTGAATTTGTAGTCCACGGGGGTCGCCAGGTCGGTGCCGACATATTTGGTGCCGTCGTTTGAGAACACGTTGCCCATGTCGTAGAACACGGTACCGCGCGCACTAGTCTGCCACTTCTGCGGCAACGGTACGATCAGCTCGCTGCGCGACACCGCGAGGATATTGCCGCCGTACGGATTACCGTTGGTGTCCACCGGTCCCAGGGTGTCCTCGGTGTAGCCGCGTATGGTGTCCGGGCCGCCGGCATAGAAGCGCTTGTAGGGAGGCATGCCGACGGTACCGCCGAACGGTTTGCCATAAGCCAATTGCAGACTCTCAGTCAGTACGAAGCCTCTCCATATCGGGATGAAGCCAGAGAACTCGTAGCTGGCGATCCAGTAGCGCACGTCGAGGACCGGCGGCACGATCGTGAAGGTCAGCGCGTGGCGCATGCCGCGATCGGCGAACAGGGTGCGATTGCGCGAGTCGTACTGCCAACCGACGTTCACCTCGAGGCTGTTGTAGCGCGACCCCAGCAGCGAGGTTACGTAGGAGGTGGTGGAACCGTCCGGCTGAATGAACGAGGTCACCGCCGTGCGCACGTACGGATGACCATTCTGCTCGACCCAGTCCACCGCCTGCTGCGCACTGTTGGCCGAGAAGGTCAGCAGGTCGTTGTGTGCCAGCGTCACCCCGGCGCTGACGCCCTGGTATTCGGTGATCGGATAGCCGAAGTTGACACCCACCGACAGGTTCTTCGATCCGAACGCCGAAGTCTCCGAGGTAAACTGGGTCGAATCGCGGTAGCTAAACGACAGCGTGCGTGAAAGGTTGTCGACGGTGGTATAGGGATTGGTCTGGCTGAAGCTATAGACCTTGCTGTATGCGCCGGCGTCGATATTTAGCTGCACGAAGTTGCCGCCGCCAAAGAAGTCGCTGTCGCTGAAGTTGCCGTTGAGGACAAACTTCTGTGCGGCCGAATAGCCGATGCCGCCGCCCACGGTGGCACTCGGGCGCTCCTTGATCGCGAAGTTGACGTCGACCTCGTCCGGCACGCCTGGCACCTGCTCGGTCGAATTCTCAACCGTCTCGATGAACGGGTCGCGCTGCAGGCGTTGCTTGGAGCGCTCCAGCGCCACGTTCGACAGCCACGAGCCTTCCAGCTGGCGCAGCTCGCGTCGCAGCGTCTCGTCGTTGCTGCGCGTGGTACCGGTGAAATTGATGTGGCGCACGTAGACCCGGCTGCCGGGATCCACGAACAGCGTCAGATCCACGATCTTCTTGTTCTCGTCAGTGGTCGGGACCGGTTCGACCTTGGCGAAGTAGAAGCCCTCGTTGCCGAGCCGATTCTTGATGATCTCCTGGGTCGCGCTGATGAGCTTCTGCGAATAGGTCTGGCCGCTGTGCACCACCAGCAGCTTTTCCAGTTCGGCTTCCGGCACGATGGTATTGCCGGCGAGCTTGACCGCTCCGAGACGGTACACCAGGCCCTCGGTGATGTTCACGGTGATAAAGATATCGGCCTTGTCCGGCGCCACCGCGACCTGGGCCGAATCGATGCGGAAATTGGCGTAGCCGCGATCCTGATAGAACGCGGTGACCTTCTCCAGGTCGCCCTGCAACGACTCGCGCGAATAACGATCGGACTCCTTGTACCAGGAGGTCAGGTTCGGCGTCGTCAGCTGCAGCGTGCTGAGGATGTCCTTGTCCTTGAACTTGGTGTTGCCGACGATATTGATCTGACGAATCTTGGCGCGACTGCCCTCCTTGATATCGATATTGACGCGCACGCGGTTGTCCGGCAGGTCTTCTACCTTGGTATCGATTTGCACCGCGTACTTGCCGCGGCTGTAATACTGGTCGGTCAGATACTGGGTGACTTCATCGAGCGTGGAGCGGTCGAAGGTCTTGCCCGCCGCCAGGCCGACATTGCGCAGCGATTTCTGCAGATCCTCGGTCTTGATGTCCTTGTTGCCCTTGATATCGATGCTCTCGAGCGAGGGGCGCTCGGCCACCGCCACCACCAGCGTGTCCCCGTCGCGGCGCAGTTCGACATCGCGGAAGAATCCGGTCGCGTACAGAGCGCGCAGCGCCTCGCGCTCACGCTGCGCGGTCAGGTGATCGCCGATGTTCACCGGCAGGTAGTTGAATACCGTGCCTTCGGTAATGCGCTGCAGACCTTCAATGTGAATGTCCTTGACGACAAATCCGGCATCGCTTTGCTGCGCCCATACCAGGCCCGGCATAGTGGCCCATGCAAGCGCTGCCAGGAGTGCGCGCCAGCGGGCACGCCATGGATGGCTGATCAAGGATGCTTCAACCGAACTGCCGCGTGAGGTCGTTGAACAGTGCCACGCCCATCAGCACGACCAGCAGCGCGACGCCGAGCTGCTGACTGATGGTCTGGACGCGCTCCGACAGCGGACTGCCCTTGAGCCACTCGATTGCCTGGAACACAATCTGGCCGCCATCAAGGATCGGGATGGGCAGCAGATTCATGAAGCCCAGCGCCAGGCTGACGATCACCAGGAAGTTCAGAAACGAACCCAGGCCTAAGGCGGCCGAGTCCCCGGCGTATTCGGCGATGCTCAGTGGGCCGCTGAGATTCTTGATCGATACCTGACCGACCAGCATGCGCCAGAACAACCGGCCCTGCAGCGCGGTCATGTCCCAGGCCTCGACGTTGGCACGCACGAACGCTGCCGGCAGCGACAGGCTGGTGTGCTTGAGCATGCTCGCCGGCAGCGGCGTCGGTGGCGGACGCACGTGGATGCGGCCGACGGTTTTGCCATCCACGCTTTCGGCCAGGGTCGTGACCCGCACGCCGCTCTCGCTTTGGCCGCGTCGGTAGCGCAGCAGAATCTCATCGCCCGGATGCGACTGCACGCGCTCCTGCAGCTCGCGGAAGTCGTGTACCGGTTCGCCGTTGACGCTGAGAATCTGATCGCCGGTTGACAGACCGGCGCGCGCAGCCGGCCCGTTCGGCTCGACCACTCCCAGCACCGCCGGGATCGGCGGCTCGTAGAAATCCAATCCCAGTCCGCTCATCAGGGCGGACGGCTCAGTCAGACGCACGCGCTCGGCGGCACTGCCAATGTCCAGGTTGACGGTGCGATCGCTGCCATCGGCACCGTGTACCGCCAGCTGGATCGGTGCGCCGCTGCTGATCACATCGAGCAAATCGAGCACGATGTCGCGTTGCGAATGAACCGGACGCGCGTTGATCGCGGTGACTTCATCCTGGGCATGCAGACCCGCCCGACCGGCGAGGCTTGCAGGATCGATGTTGCCAAGGAGCGGGCGCACCAGCGTGATCCCGGACACCAGAAACATGCCGGTGAGAAGCAGGATGGCGAAACCGATATTGAATGCCGGACCGGCCAGCAACACGATGATGCGCTGCCAGTGGGGCCGCCGCGTGAACGAGCGACTCAGTTCTTCGGGCGGTACCGGTCCCTCGCGCTCGTCGAGCATTTTGACGTAGCCACCCAGTGGCACTGCAGCAACGACGTACTCGGTCCGGTCGGTGCCGGCGACCCGGGTCCACAGTGCCTTGCCGAACCCCACCGAGAACCGTAACACCTTGAATCCGAGCCGGCGGGCGACCCAGAAGTGCCCGAATTCATGCACCGTGACCAGCAGGCAGATGGCCACGATAAAGGCCAGCGTGGTCTCGATGACGCTGAAAAAGTGGGGCGCGAAGGCGCTCATGCGTGAATCCGAGGGGCGGAGGCTCGAGCGGCGATGAGTTCGGCGGTTAGAGCCCGCGCCTCCTTATCCGTCGCCAGCACCGCCTCCAGTCCGGACATCGTCCCCCCTCGAACCCTGGCCATGACACCTTCAATGACCGCCGGAATATCGCCAAAGTTCAATCGCTTGTCGAGGAACGCCTGCACAGCGACCTCGTCAGCGGCATTCAGGCTGGCGCAGTACAGCCCGCCCAGGCGCGCCGCCTCGCGTGCCTGACGCAAACACGGGAAGCGCACCGGGTCGGGTGCCAGGAAATCCAGCCGAGCGGACTTCACCAGATCGAGAAACTCGACCCCGGCGCTCATGCGCCGGGGCGAGGCCAGCGCCTGCGCGATCGGGGTGCGCATGTCGGGCGATGAGAGCTGCGCCAGGACCGAACCGTCGTGGTACTCCACCAGCGAGTGCACGATGCTCTGCGGATGCACCAGAATCTCGATCTGGTGCACGCCGAAGCCGAACAGCACACTGGCTTCGATCAGCTCCAGGCCTTTATTCATCAGCGTGGCCGAGTCCACCGAGATCTTGCGTCCCATGTTCCAGCGCGGGTGCGCGCAGGCCTGGGCCGGCGTCGCGACCGCGATGGCCTCGGCGCTCCATTGCAGAAACGGGCCGCCCGAGGCGGTCAGCAACAGCCGCCGCACACCCTCGGGCGCGTGGCCGGGGCGAAAGCCCGCCGGCAGGCATTGGAAGATCGCGTTGTGCTCACTGTCGATCGGTATCAGCTCGGCGCCGGAGGCATGGACCGCCTGCATCAGCAGGGCGCCAGCCATGACGGCGGATTCCTTGTTGGCCAGCAGCAATCGTTTGCCGGCGGCGGCCGCGGCCAGAGTCGAGCGCAGGCCGGCCGCACCGCTGATCGCCGCCATCAGGTAATCCACCCGGCCATCGGCCGCCAGCTCGGCGATGGCCGCGGCTCCGGCCGCGACCCGAGTGCGGCTGCCGGCGGCCTTGAGCCCACGCTCCAGCTCGCGTGCCGCATCGGCCGATTCGAGCGCGGCCCACTCCGGCTCGAAGCGCAGGCACTGCGCCAGCAGCAGCTCGGCATTGCTGCGCGCGGCCAAGACCGGTACCCGGAACTGCTCGCGGTTGAGCCACAGCACCTCGAGCGTGCTGCGCCCGACGCTGCCGGTGGAACCCAGTACCGCGACCCCGATGCTCACCTTCCAACCCCCAACCAGATCAACCCCAAGGTCATGACCGGCGTGGCCGCGGTGACGCTGTCGATCCGATCGAGCGCTCCGCCGTGACCCGGGAACAATCGGCCGCTGTCCTTCAGATTCACATGTCGCTTGAGCAAGCTCTCGGTCAGGTCACCGACCACCGAGAAGGCCGCCGCCGCCAGACACAACGGCAGGAACTGTTGCACCGGGCGCGCGAACCATCCGGCTCCCGCCGCCCCGACGATCAGCGCCGACAGCATGCCGCCGATCACCCCTTCCCAGGTCTTCTTGGGCGATACCCGTGGCGCCAGGTAGAGCCGGCCGAATAGTCGGCCGACGAAATACGCACCGGTATCAGCTGCGAACGCCAGTGCCAGGATAAACAGTGCCCAATGCGCGCCTGCGATCCACTGGCCGTCAATGTGCACCAGTGCGATCCAGGTCGGAAGCAGCGCCAGCACGCCGGCGAGCGCGGCGGCGATTCGCCCGACCCGTTGCGGCGCACAGACTACCCATAGCAGCGCGACCAGCCACCAGGCGACGCCGATTTCCAGCATCAGGCGGAAGCGATCGGGATCCAACGTGTAATACCAACCGGCCACCGCAAGCGAGGCCAGCAGCAGCACGTAAAGCCAGCGCCACGGCGGCCCGAGCGTCAGGAACGCCGACCATTCCCAGGCGCCGATCAGCAAGATCAGGCCCAGGATTGGGGCCGTAACCGCAGGTGGTGAATAGAGGATGGCCACGATTACCAGCAGCGTGAGCGCCAGAGCGGTAAGCACACGCATGCGCAGCATCGTCGTTACCCGCGGCCCGCGCCGGCCTCAGCCGAGCGCAGCTGTTCGGCACTCAGTCCGAAGCGCCGCTGCCGCGCGGCAAAGTGCTGCAGTGCCGCCTCGAACGCCGCGGAGTCGAAATCCGGCCACAGCTGCTCGGTGAAGTACAGCTCGGTGTAGGCCAGATTCCATAGCAGGAAATTACTGATGCGCTGCTCACCGCCGGTGCGGATGAAAAGATCCGGGTCGCAGATTCCGCCCAACGCCAGCGCCGCAGCGAATGCCGGCTCATCGATCTGAGCTGGCGCGAGCTCGTGGGCTGCGACGCGGCCGGCCAACCGGCGAGCGGCATTGATGATGTCGCCGCGCCCGCCGTAGCTGAGCGCGATCTGCAGCGCCAGGCGACGATTACCGGCGGTCACGCGCTCGGAGCTGGCGATGCTGGCGAGCAGCCGCTCATCCAGCTCGCCGCGCTCGCCGATGAAGCGCACCCGAACGCCTTGTCGGTGCAGCTCTTCGATCTCGGCCTCGAGCGATTCGACGAACAGCGACATCAGGCTCATCACCTCGTCGGGCGGGCGGCCCCAGTTCTCGCTGCTGAAGGCAAACAGCGTCAGCGCCCCAATGCCGCGGTGCACGCACTCCTCGATCACCATACGAACCGGCTCCACGCCGGCACGATGGCCGTCGGGGCGCTCGCCGCCGCGAGCGCGGGCCCAACGTCCGTTGCCGTCCATGACGATGGCCACGTGGCGGGGCAGCGGCGCCGGCACGGGACGTGAAGCGCTGCTACTCAAACCTGAAGAATTTCCTTTTCCTTGGCCGCCAATAACTGATCGATGTCGGCTACATGGCGGTCGGTCAGCTTCTGAACGTCGTCCTGACCGCGGCGTTCGTCGTCCTGCGAGATCGATTTCTTCTTCAGCGCCTCCTTGACCTCGGCCAGCGCATCGCGGCGCACATTGCGCACGCTCACCCGGGCGTTCTCCGCATCCTGGCGCACCACCTTAGTCATATCGCGGCGCCGCTCTTCGGTCAGCGGCGGCAGCGGGATGCGGATCACGGTGCCGGCGGTGTTCGGCGTCAGCCCCAGCTCCGACTTGTGAATCGCCTTCTCGATCGGTGCCACCATGTTCTTCTCCCATGGTGACACCACCAGGGTGCGGGCATCCTCGATACTGATGCTGGCGATCTGCTGCAACGGCACCTCCGATCCGTAGTAATCCACTTTCAGGTGCTCGATCAGGCTCGGGTGCGCGCGCCCGGTGCGAAGCTTCTTCAGGTCGGCTTGAAAGACCTGGACGCACTTTTGCATGCGCGCAGTCGCATTCTTCTTCAGTTCTTCCAGCATGGCGGCCCCGCCTCTTCTAATCGTTGGTCACGAGCGTCCCGATGTCCTCGCCGCGCACGATGCGTAGCAGGTCGCCGGGTGCGCCCAGATTGAACACTCGCAACGGCATGTTGTGATCGCGGCACATCACGATCGCGGTCGCATCCATGACATCCAGGCGCTCGTTCAGTACGCGATCATAAGTCAGGCGCGGATAGTGGCGCGCCGCCGGGTTCTTCATGGGATCGTCCGAGTAGATGCCGTTTACCTTGGTGGCCTTCAGCAGCAGCTGCGCCTCGATCTCGATCGCACGCAAGCTGGCGGCGGTGTCGGTGGTGAAGAACGGATTGCCGGTACCGGCGGCGAAGATCACCGCCCGTCCCTTCTCCAGGTGGCGCACGGCGCGACGGCGGATAAAATCCTCGCACACCTCGTTGATGCGAATCGCCGACATGACGCGCGCCTGCACGCCCTGATGCTCGAGTGCATCCTGCAGCGCGAGAGCATTCATCACCGTGGCGAGCATGCCCATCTGATCCGCGGTTACCCGGTCCATGCCGGCGCGCGCCAGCCCCGCGCCGCGGAACAGGTTGCCCCCGCCGATCACGATCGCGACCTGCACGCCGAGTGCCTGGATCTCGCCGATGTCGCCGGCGATGCGCTTGAGCATCGAAGGATCGATCCCGTAGTCGACGCTGCCAAGCAGGGCCTCGCCCGACACCTTGACCAGTATGCGATTCCAGGCAGGCTTGCTGTTCTGACTCATGGCGCCCATTCTCGCCCGCACGGCGGCCAAGCCGCGCGTATAAAAAAAACCCCGCTAGCGGCGGGGCGTTGCACTGTGCCGTGCGCCGCGATCAGCGGCTCCCGGCCTTCTTGACCTGAGCCATGACCTCGGCGGCGAAGTCTTCGCTCTTTTTTTCGATGCCGGCGCCCACTTCGAAGCGCTCGTACATCAGTACTCGCGCCTTAGGCTCTGACAGCAATTTCTCAATGCTGCGATCCGGATCCTTCACGAACGGCTGACCGAGCAGGGTCATCTCATTCAATGACTTGCGCAGCCGTCCCTCGACCATGCGTGCAGCAATCTCGGGACTCTTGCCCTCTTTTTGCGCCTGCTCGGTCAGAATCTCGCGCTCCTTGTCCAATACCGCCGGCGGCACCTGCGCCAGGCTGAGGTAGCGCGGGTTGCTTGCGGCAATGTGCATCGCCAGATCGTGCGCCAGAGTATCGCTGCCGCCTTCGAGCGCCACCAGCACGCCAATACGGGTGCCATGCACGTAGGCGCCGAGCGCGCCGGTACTCTCGAGCACCACGCAGCGGCGCAAGCTGATGTTCTCGCCGATCTTGGCCACCAGCGCCCGCCGATGCACGTCCACGCTCTCGCCGGCCTTGAGTTCCGCCGCCAGCAGCGCCTCGACGTCCACCGGCCGCCCGGCCAGCGTCAGACGAGCAACATCGGCGGCGAATTTCTGGAATTCCTGCTCACGTGCAACAAAGTCGGTCTCGCAGTTGATCTCGACCATCGCGGCGGCGCGTTTGTCGAGCGAGCGCTCGATGACGATGACGCCCTCGGCCGCGATGCGCGCGGCCTTCTTGTCGGCCTTGGCGAACCCCTGCTTGCGCATCAGTTCGGCCGCCGCATCCAGGTTGCCGCCGGTTTCCACCAGCGCCCGCTTGCACTCCATCATCCCAGCGCCGGTGCGCTCGCGCAGCTGCCGGACCGAGTCCGCCGTGACACTCATGGCTTAGCTCGGGCCGCGTGGTCGACGCGTGGCGCCGGCGCCGGTGCGGCGCTTGACGCCAATCGGCGATGGCGCGCCCGCCGGTTCGGCGTTCTCGGTGGCATCGTCCAGCTCGGCTTCGAGCGCGGCATCGTCGGGGGTAGTGGCGGCGGCGGCGACGGCGGCCACCGCCGGCGGCACCACGACCGGGCGCCGTCGCGGCGGTGTCTTGCGACGCACCGTGGCCACCGGCTTGGGCCGGCCCGGACGCGCGCTCTTGCGGCGTGGATTGCCCTCCTCGTCCAGTTCGACGAATTCGTCCTCACCGACCGCCACCTGCGGCACCGAGGACTTGCCTTCCAGCACCGCGTCGGCAATCGCAGCCGCATACAGGTGGATGGCACGCATGGCATCGTCATTGCCCGGAATCACGTGCTCAATGCCGTCGGGAGAACAGTTGGTATCAACCACGGCCACGACCGGGATACCGAGCTTGCGCGCCTCGTGGATGGCAATGTGCTCATGGCCCACGTCGACGACGAACAGCGCATCCGGCAGCGCCTCCATGCTCTTGATGCCGCCCAGGCTGCGCTCCAACTTGATCATTTCGCGCCGCAGCTGCGTCGCCTCCTTCTTGCCGCGCTTATCGAGCGCGCCGGAGCTGGCCATGTCCTGCAATTCACCCAGCCGCTTGATCGAGCCGCGGATGGTCTTGAAATTGGTGAGCATGCCGCCGAGCCAGCGCTGGTTCACAAACGGCATTGCGCAGCGCGTCGCCTCTTTCTCCATCGCGTCGCGGGCCGAGCGCTTGGTGCCGACGAACAGCACGGTGCCGCCATCGGCGACGACCTGCTTGATAAAATTGGCCGCATCCGCGAACAGCGGCTGGGTCTTCTCGAGATTGATGATATGGATCTTGTTGCGCTCACCGAAAATGAACTGCTCCATCTTCGGGTTCCAGAAGCGGGTCTGATGTCCGAAATGAACCCCCGCCTCCAGCATCTGTCGCATCGACACGCCGGGCATACGAGACTCCTGTGTTGGGTTATGGCCTCCGCGCATCCCTGATAATGACGATCCTGCAGGAGGTTCAACCGCCTGCCGGACACCCGGTCACAGGTTCGTGATGCGCGTGTGGATTGCGTTGCCAAAAAAGGCCGCGCTTTATACCATGAAGTCCTAGCCTGAACAATGTCTTAAGCGGATCCGGTGGATATGCTGCGCAGCTCCCAGATATCTCTCAAAACCCCCGATGAGCAGCAGAAACTGCGGGTGGCCGGCGGGCTGGCCGCCGAGGTGCTCGACATGATCGAGGAGCACGTTGCCCCCGGGGTCAGCACCGAGGAGCTCGATCGGATCTGCCACGACTATATTGTCAATGTGCAGAAGACCATTCCGGCGAATGTCGGTTATCGCGGCTTCCCCAAGACCGTGTGCACCTCGGTCAACCACGTCGTGTGTCACGGTATCCCGAACGATCGCAAGCTCAAGGCCGGCGACATCGTGAACATCGATATCGCCATCATCAAGGACGGCTATCACGGCGACACCAGCCGCATGTACTTCGTCGGCAAGCCGCCGGCATTTGCGCAGCGCCTGACGCAGGTCTGCAAGGATGCGATGTGGCGTGCCATCGAGATCGTGCGGCCCGGTGCACACCTTGGCGACATCGGCCATGCGATTCAGACGCTGGCCGAGGGCGAGGGTTTCTCCGTCGTGCGCGAGTACTGCGGGCACGGAATCGGTCGCGTCTATCACGAGGATCCGCAGATCCTGCACTATGGTGATCCGGGCACCGGACTGGAGATGCGTGCCGGCATGGTGTTCACGATCGAGCCGATGATCAATGCCGGCAAGCGTCATGTGCGGGTACTGCCGGATGGCTGGACCGTGATCACCAAGGATCACTCGCTGTCGGCGCAATGGGAGCACATGGTGCTGGTGACGCCGAACGGACACGAAGTCCTGACCCTAAGCCAGCGCGCGCCACACTAGGAACCAGCGTGTCGGTTCCCGACTCAACGGCGCTCGAGGATGCCCCGCCACGGGCGCCCCCGCCGCTGGACTGGCCGCTGCTCAATCGCCTGCCGCTGTTGCTGGATGAGACCGGATGCGCCGCGGACGCCTGCCGCAGCGTCCTGGCGCAGGCGCACGAGGAACTGCGCGCGCGCTTTTTCGAGGATGAGCCGGTCGAGGGCCTGGTGCGAGCACGCGCGCGCTTCGTCGACCTGCTGCTGTGCGCGCTGTGGGGCCAGCGGCTCGAGGCCGACTTGGCCGCGCGTTTGACATTGGTGGCCGTGGGCGGCTACGGCCGCGGCGAGCTGCACCCCTACTCCGACGTCGACTTCCTGGTGCTGGTGCCCGCGCCGCTGGCCGAGGCCGAGCGCGCCAGTGTCGAGCGCCTGGTCTCGTTCCTTTGGGATATCGGCCTCGAGGTCGGTCATAGCGTGCGCACCGTCGCCGAATGTGCCGAGGAGAGTGCCGCCGACGTCGGCGTGATGACCACCCTGTTGGAATCGCGTCACCTGGCCGGTTCGAGCCAGCTACTGGCCGAGATGCGCAACGCGCTCGCCCCGGAGCGTATCTGGCCGGTGCGCGAATTCTTCGAGGCCAAGGTGCGCGAACAGCAGGACCGGCGGCTGAAGGCCAACGACACCGCCTATAACCTGGAACCCAACGTCAAGACCGGGCCCGGCGGCCTGCGCGACATCCAGACCATCGCCTGGGTGGCGAAGCGGCAATTCGGGGCCGAGTCGCTCGATGAGCTGGTTACCTACGGCTTCCTGACGCCCTCGGAGCTGCGGCGTCTGACCGCGGCGCAGTCGTTCTTGTGGAAGGTGCGATTCGGTCTGCACGTGCTTAGCGGCCGGCACGAGGACCGGCTGTTGTTCGACTACCAGATCAAGCTGGCCGGCAGCTTCGGCTACGAGGATGCCTCCTACACGCTCGCGGTCGAGCAGCTGATGCAGCGCTATTACCGCACCATCATCGATGTCACGCTGCTCAACGAGCTGCTGCTGCAGCTGTTCCGCGAGGCGATCCTCAGCGACGATCAGCCGCCGCAGCCGCTCAATCCGCGCTTTCAGATTCGCAACGCCTATCTGGAAGCCGTCAACGAAGACGTGTTCGCACGCCAGCCCTCGGCGCTGCTGGAGCTGTTCGTGCTGTTGCAACAGAATCCGCAGATCCGCGGCGTGCGCGCCGCGACGATCCGCTCGGTGGTGCGCAACCTGTGGCTGATCGACGAAGAGTTTCGCCAGAATCCGCGCAACCACCGGCTGTTTCTCGAGATCCTGCGCGCCCCACGCGGCGTGACCCACGAGCTGCGCCGCATGAATGATTACGGCGTGTTGGGACGATACATCCCGGCGTTCGGACGCGTGATCGGGCGCATGCAGTACGACCTGTTCCACGCCTACACGGTGGATGCTCACTCATTGTTCGTGGTCAGCAACCTGCGTCGGCTGGCGATGAGTCAATACGATCACGAGCTGCCGCGCATCTCGGCGATCATGCAGCAGTTGCCGAAACCCGAGATCGCGTACTTGGGTGCGCTTTTCCACGACATCGCCAAGGGCCGTGGCGGGGATCACTCGGACCTGGGCGCGGTGGATGCCGAGGCGTTCTGTCTGGAACAGGGCGTGTCGCGCTACGACGCGCGCCTGGTGGCCTGGCTGGTCAAGAACCACCTGCTGCTGTCGATGACCGCGCAAAAACAAGACATCACCGATCCCGAGGTGATCGCGAAGTTCTCCCGCACCGTGGGCGACGAGACTCATCTCGACTATTTGTTTGTGCTGACCTGCGCCGACGTGCGCGGCACCAATCCGAAGCTGTGGAATTCGTGGAAGGCCTCGCTGTTCTACGAGTTCTACGAGTCGGTCAAGCGCGCGCTGCGGCGCGGACTGGAGACGCCCGTCGACCAAGATGAGTTGCTGCGCGAAGTGCAAGCCTCGGCGCGCGCGATGTTGCGCGGTGCCGGGGTTGGGTCCGAGGCGATCGATCGCACCTGGGCGCGTCTGCCGACCGCGTACTTCCTGCGGCACGGGGCTGAGGAGATTGCGCGGCACACGCGTGCGCTGGCCACCGGCAACGCCGACGCCGATGAGGCACTGGTCGCGGTCGAACCGCGTACCGAGCGCGACACGACCGCGGTGATGATCTACGCGCCGCACCGGCGTCACGGTTTTGCCCGCGCCACTGCCGTACTGGATCAACTCGGGCTCAATATCCTGGACGCGCGCATTACGCCGGTCGGCAACGGCTTCTCGCTCGACTCCTATCACGTGCTGGAAGAGGATGGAGCCACGATCAGCGACTCGGAGCGGCTGATGGAGATCGAGCAGGCGCTGTGGCGATCGCTGCAACGGCCCGAGGAATCGCCGCTAGCGGTATCGCGGCGCGCAACACGGCAGATGCGCGTATTCAAGACTCCCACGCAGATCGCAATCAGCGTCGATGAACGCAATCAGCGCTCGGTGCTGGAGCTCACCGCAGGCGACCGTCCGGGGTTGCTGTGCGACGTCGGCAAGGTGCTGTGGGAAGAGCGCGTCGATCTGCACGCCGCCAAGATCGCCACACTCGGCGAGCGCGCCGAGGACGTGTTCTATCTGACCGATCGCGAGCAGCGGCCTCTGGATGACGGCGCCGCCGAACGGCTGCGCGTGCACCTGGCCGAGGCCCTGGACCGACGTGCGACCTGATCGCTACCGCGCGCCGCGCCACGAACGCGACCGCCGCATCGCAATCAGGCGTCAGCCACTTCCAGCAGCCAGCTGCGTAGCCGGTCCGGAGTTGGCAGACGAAACTTGGCTGCGGTCGGGGCATCATCCCCGACCCTCAAGCTGATGCCACCCAGGCCGTTGACCACCTCGAACGCGTCCTCGTCGGTGCTGTCATCGCCGGCGAAGATGGGACTCCTGCCGTGGAACGGCGGCCGTTCCATCAGCCGCCGAATGGCCGAGCCCTTGGTCAGATGCCGCGGGCGGATCTCAACCACGCACTTGCCCATCAGCACACTGAACTGGCTGCCCAGGCCAGCGGCCACCAGCTCGGCAATCTTGAGCACTTCGCGGCCACGCTCGGGCACGCTGCGATAGTGGAGAGCGATCACGCGGCCCTTGTTCTCAAGCTGCACGCCGTGGATGCGCTCGATTGCCTCGCGTAGCAGCGGCGCGGCCGCTTGCAGTTCGGCGCTCAGCTTGTCGTCCACGATGATCTCGCCAGCGGCGGTGCGAATCTCGCCACCGTGTACGCCGATGGCGGGCAGCTTCAGCGGCTGAAACAGCGCATCGATCGCCTCAATGGTGCGGCCACTGACGAACGCGACCGCCCCGCCAAGCTTGCGCGCCAAGCGTTGCAGCAGCGGCACCATCCAAATCGGTACCTCTACCGCATCCGGACTGGGCGCCAGATCGAGGATGGTGCCATCGATATCCAGGTACAGGGCGTGACCGGCCAGCGAGCTGTTCGGCACCGGAACGCCGTTGGCATGGTTGGGATCCGCGTCGATCGGCATCATCGCCCGCTTCATTGCATCATTTCTTGGCACCGGTGGACCCTAGCCAAGTGGCTTCTGCGCCGGCTATCGGCGCAGGCGGGCATGCCTGTGGGATCTGTCTGACAAGCGCGACTGGACGCGGCCCCCAAGCGCAGGTCAGCATGCGCGCCATCGCCAACAAGCGACTGGCATGAATTCACCAGATCTCAAGGCCCGTATCGAGGCCGCCTACGAGCGGCGGCAGGAATTGTCCAGCGGCAGTGTCGATGCCACGACGCGCGCCGCGGTGGCCGAGGCGGTGCGCGCGCTCGACACTGGTCAATGCCGTGTGGCCGAGAAGATCGATGGCCGCTGGCAGGTGCATACCTGGCTCAAGAAGGCAGTGTTGCTCTATTTTCGCACGCACGACAACGAGATGGTGGATGCGGGCTACACGCGTTTCTTCGATCGCGTGCCGTTGAAGTTCGCCGACTGGGACGCGGAACGCCTGGCCGCAGCGGGCGTGCGCGTGGTGCCGCATGCGCTGGTGCGCTTCGGCGCCTACGTGGCACCGAACGCGGTGCTGATGCCTTCGTACGTCAACATCGGTGCGCATGTGGGTGCCGGCACCATGGTGGATACCTGGGCGACGGTCGGCTCGTGCGCGCAGATCGGACGCAACGTGCACCTCTCGGGCGGCGTCGGCATCGGCGGTGTGCTCGAGCCGCTTCAGGCTGCCCCCACCATCATCGAGGATGACTGCTTCATCGGTGCGCGCTCCGAGATCGTCGAGGGCGTCGTAGTAGGCGCCGGTGCCGTGATCTCGATGGGCGTATTCATCGGGGCCAGCACTCGCATCTACGATCGCACCAGCGGGCGGATCCTGCAGGGCGAGGTGCCGCCGGGCTCGGTGGTGGTGTCAGGAAGCATGCCATCCAAGGATGGCAGCCACAGCCTGTACTGCGCGGTGATCGTCAAGCGAGTGGACGCGCAGACGCGCGCCAAGACGGCGCTGAATGATCTGCTGCGGCCCGACTGAGCGAGGCGCAGCGACTAGCCGTAGCGACCGGTGATGTAATCTTCGGTCGCCTTCTGCCCGGGATTGGTGAAGATTTTCGAAGTCTCGTCGAATTCGATCAGTTCACCCAGGTACATGAAGGCCGTATAGTCCGAAACGCGTGCTGCCTGCTGCATATTGTGCGTCACGATCAGCACCGTGACCTGTTCGCGTAACGCGGCTATCAACTCCTCGATGCGCGCGGTCGCGATCGGATCGAGTGCCGAGGTCGGCTCGTCAAACAGCAGGATTTCCGGATTGGTCGCCAACGCCCGCGCGATGCACAGGCGCTGCTGCTGACCGCCGGACAGCGACAGGCCGGAGTTGGCCAGCCGGTCCTTGACCTCGTCCCAGAGCGCGGCCCCACGCAGCGCCTTTTCGACCTCTTCCTGAATTCGAATCTGCGAGCGCACCCCGCGGATGCGCAGCCCGTAGGCAACGTTCTCGAACACCGACTTGGGAAACGGATTGGGCTTCTGGAAAACCATGCCGATGCGCATACGCACTTCGATCGGGTCGACATCGCGGCCGATCAGGTCGAGTTCCTCGGGCAGCAATATGATTCGGCCCTCATAGCCGGTTCCCGGGGTCAGATCGTGCATGCGGTTGAAGCAGCGCAAAAACGTGCTCTTACCGCAGCCCGACGGTCCGATCAGCGCCGTGACCTGTTTTTCGCGGATCTCCATGTTGAGATCCTTGAGCGCCTTGTTATCCCCGTAAAAGAAGCCAAGCGACTCCACCCGCGCTTTGACCGGCGCCTTGAGGGCCGCGGTGCGGCGAGATTCGTCCACCGCCACCTGCAGCATGCCGCGGCCACTGGTGCGCATGGGGATAACCCCCGTATCGATATCCGATACCGGAAACCCAACCGAGCCGCTGTCAGGGGGGCTGTTTCTCACCACTTGTTCCATACGTTACCGGCTGGCAGCACCGTTACCGACGCGCCTCACCAAAGGTCGGGGCGCCCTGCAGCTCTTTCTCGATCTCCTCGATCTTGGTGTGCCGGACGTCCTTACCCAGCACCAGGTAGATCAGGTATTCGCAGATGTTCTTGGCGTGATCCCCGATGCGCTCCAGGGATCGTACCACCCACATGACGTCCAGCGCCCGCCGGATCGATCGCGGATCTTCCATCATGAACGTTATGTTCTGGCGGTGGATTGCCTCGTATTCCTCATCGACAGTGCGGTCCCGGCGTAGCACCGCCACGGCCAGATTGGTGTCGAATCGGGCAAAGGCATCCAGCGTGTCATGCACCATCCCAATTACGAGTTCACCCAGATTGCGCAGTTCCCGGTAGCGGTTGTTGGGCCGCTCACGCAAGGCAAGCCGGGCGGCGATCCCGGCAATCTTCTCGCCCTCATCACCAATGCGCTCCAGGTCCGTGATTGTCTTTAGAATTGTGATGATGAGTCGCAGGTCCGAGGCGGTCGGCCCGCGGGTCGCCAGGATACGGCTACAGTCCTCGTCGATCGAGCGCTCAAGCTGGTTGACGTGCAGCTCCTCTTGGGCAACGCGCACCATGACCCGGGCGTCCGGCTCGGTGATTCCCGCTATGGCCTGCGTCAGCTGCCGCTCGACCAGTCCGCCCATCTCGAGCACGCTGCTGCGCAGACGCTCGAGGTCGGCGTTATAGCGGCTGGAGATGTGGTGGCTTAAGCCCTCGGTACTCATTGCAGCATGGTATACGGGGCTCGATGACAGATTTGTGTCAACCGCTTAGCGGTAGTGTCTCAGGTTGAGACTGGCGGGAGCGGCAGGCTATGCAGCTTCAGGAACGAAAGCTTGTCCCAATAACCGCGCTGAAGAGCGATTCGATCGTCAATAACGTGGAACAGGCCACAACCGCGCAGCCCAAGCGGGTCGCGCCATTCCAGGATGACCCATTCGCCATCCTCGAAAAGACTCTCGGTGATACACAGCATTTTGGCCCTGGCAAATTCAGCGGCGAAATTCGCCCGAATAGCCTCGCGTCCTTTGACAGCACTTTCGGCCACCTGATGGTTAACCGCGTCGACGTGATAAAAGGCGCTCAACGCATCAGCGTCAGCTCGATTGAAAGCATCGACCCAAGCCTGCACCACATCACGCGGCCGCATCCCCATCCCCCGCTCAATAGCTTACAAACTGACACCCTACCCGCTTGGCGGCCGGGAGCTGCTACCAGCTTAATGCGGCCATCATGGCCGCGTACGTTTGGATTCCGTCCCACAGGTTCTTCAACCGCTGATTTTCATTGGCCGCGTGTTGGTTGTTGTCGAAATTAACGATCGGCAGGCCGATCACGGGCACTTTGAAAAGATCGGCGAAAACATAAATTGGGACACTGGCCCCCATCATCGGCAAGACCGCGACCGGATAGTGCGCGGCCTCGCTGGCAGTCGCGACGACCGCCGTGGCGATAGCGGTGGACATGTCGGAGCGGAATGCCGGGTAGCCCGATTCCCATTCGAGTCGGATGATGCGCGGATGTATCAGGCGCGTTGCCTGGTCCGGTTCATCGACGACAAGTGTCCAACCGTTGGCCTTCATAAAGGCCTCAACTTTTGCGCGCACCGCGGCCGGCGTCTGATCCGGCACCAGACGGAAGTCGATCGAGACTGTGGCATCGACCGGAATCGCGTTCGCAGCCGCCGCGCCGACTTGTCCCGAGCGCACGCCCCGGATATTGAGCGCCGGGCGCATGAGACTCGCGCTCAGCCCTTCATTGCCCTCGGATCGACCGATGCCGAATTGCTGCTTTAGCGCCGCATCAACCGGCGGCAGATTCCTGATCGCGTCTTGCTCGGCAGCGGTCAAGGGACGGACATCGTCGGCAAACCCCGGGATCAGGATCCGACCCTCGTCGTCGCGCATCTGCGCAATCAGGGTCGCCGCCATCGCCGCGGGATTGGGGACCCAGTTGCCGTAGTGCCCGTCGTGTAGAGCACGGGTCGGTCCATAGACAGTTGCGTCCAGACCCAAACTCCCGCGCGCGCCGAAATAGAGCATTCGCCGCCCGGACTGGTGTACCGGCGCATCTCCGATCAACCACAGGTCAGCGGCGAACAGCGCCTGATTCGTTCGCAGCACCTCGGCAAGATGTGTTGAACCAGCCTCTTCTTCCCCCTCCCAGGCCACCTTGATATTCACCGAAGGCTTCCGGCCGGATGCCTTGAGCGCATCAAATGCCGCAAGGAACGCAACGATGGACGCCTTGTCATCACTGGCGGCACGGCCGAAGAATCGCCATTCCGGATCGAATGGCGATTTGGCGCGCTTCCAGTCGATGTCATGTTCGCCCGAATGCAACGGGCCGCTTCGCATCACCGGGGTGAACGGATCAGAGTTCCATTGCGAGGGCGTCACCGGCTGACCGTCATAGTGAGCGTAGAACACCACGGTGTGCCTGGCAGCGGGGCTGGTCAGATTGCCGAACACCAGCGGGGCACTGCCGGGCTCGGCGGACAGCAACTTCGCCTCGAACCCGCGTTCCTGCAGCAATTTCTGCAGATGGTCAGCTGCCGCGACAAGCCCCGCCGGATCAGCCGCGACGCTCCTGAAACGGGTCAATGCGTCAAGTTCGCCGACGATCTGCGATTCGTGAGCAATCCGGTAGCGCTCCACCTGGCTGCCAAGATCGGCAGCGAACAACGGTGTTACGGCGGAAATGCAAACAACACCAAGGGCGGCGATGGCGGCAGGCCATTGTGTCAGGAACTTCGACATTTGTTTCGCTGACGTCGGCCTAGGATCAATAGCCGTCGACCGGTGTAGCCACTCTTCTACACCAAGGGTGCGCTCTTTGACCCACAAAAGCGATATATGATCGCAGAGCGATAAATGAAAAAGCTCAAACACGAAACCGAACTGTTCAAAGCGGCCTTGCTCGCCGGCGTTCAATACGCCGAAGGTCGCAAGGCGGTCGAGTTCGAAGCAACCGACTCCGCCAGCGACAAGGCGCTATACATCTATCGCTTGCTGGTGCACGACAAGGTGATCGCGCCAATGCCGGAAAACCAAGTTGCAGAGAAGACAATCCGGCATCGCCTGGCAAGTTGGTATGCGCATCAATTGCCTGAGGGACATCCGCTATTGGAATAGGTTCTACCCGATCAGCGCCTTGAATCGCTGCGTGCGCGTGTCCCCGGCGCTCATCGCACGGCGAAGCAATTTCCCGGCATCCACGGCGGGTAGCGCCTCGCCCAGCAGGAAACCCTGGGCCTCGTGGCAGTCGTGCTCCTGCAGGAACATCAGCTGCGAGATGTTCTCGACACCCTCAGCGGTCACGTCGATGCGTAACGAGCGCGACATGGCGATGATGGCCGCCGCGATCGCCCGGTCATCGCTGCACTCGTTGAGGCTACTCACGAACGAGCGATCGATTTTCAGGCGATTGACCGCGAAGTGCCGCAGGCGCGCCAGGCTCGAATAGCCGGTGCCGAAGTCGTCGATTGCCAGGGCCACGCCCAGCCCCTTGAGCTGGTTGATCGCGCACTCCGCCCAGGTCTCATCGTTCATGATCAGCGTCTCGGTGATCTCCAGCTCAAGCTTGCCGGCTTCCAGGCCGCTGTCGTGCAGGATCGCTGCGACCTGGGCGGGAAACCCACTCAGCGCGAACTGTTGCGCCGAAACATTGACCGAAATGCGTACCGCCGGAAAGCCTTCGTCATGCCATGCCTTGGCCTGGGCGCAGGCAGTGCGAAGCACCCACTCGCCAATCGGCAGTATCAGACCGGTTTCCTCCGCTACCGCGATGAATTCCGACGGCGGCACCACGCCCAACTGTTCGTTGCTCCAGCGCAGCAGCGCCTCCATGCCGGAGATCTGGCCGGTACGGATATCGAACAGCGGCTGGAAATACAGCGTGAATTCATTGCGCAGCAATGCGCCGCGCAACTTGTCCTCGATGGTAAATCGCTGCAGCGCGGTGGCGTTCATCGCCGCATCGAAGAAGGAGTACGTGCCGGGACTCTTGCGTTTGGAGAAATACATGGCCAGATCGGCGTTGCGCAGCAGCGTCTCGGCGTCAGTACCATCATTGGGAAACACCGCAATCCCGATGCTCGGCGTCACCACCAGCGAGTTCTGGGCCAGCTGCATCGGTTCGCGCAACGCGCCGATGATGCGCTCGGCGATCGCGCCGGCGTCGGCCGGTTTGCGGATATTGGGCAGCAACACCATGAATTCGTCGCCGCCGAGCCGGGCCAGATCGCCGGGACGCGATATACCGCTGGATTCCAGATTCCACGAATCCCCGTAACGCAAGCAGCTGCGCAGGCGCTGTGCGACCAGACGCAGCAGCTCATCGCCGACCGCGTGACCGAGGGTATCGTTGACGCGCTTGAAATTGTCCAGGTCCAGATACAGCACCGCCAGCGTTCGCTCGTGCTGGCGAGCCACCTCCAGTGCACCCAGCAGCCGCCGCTGCGACTGTTCGCGATTCGGCAGCCCGGTGAGCGCATCGAAGTAAGCCAGCCGTACAACGGTGCGCTCGGCCCGCCACTTGCTCGCCAGCGCGATGGTCATTTGCCGAATCTCGTGCGGATGAAACGGCTTCTGCAGATAGGACAGCTTCTCCTCCGGCGGTACGATGCCGCCGATATCGCTGGGGTCGACATCGGAATACGCAGTGCAGATCACGATCTCGATCGCCGGATCCAACTCGCGGATGCGTGCCGCCGCCCACACGCCGTCCGGACCGGGCGGCATGCGCATATCGAGAAAGGCGACTGCGAAGGGCTGCTCCAGCGCCAGTGCGTCACGCACCGCGCGCACCGCATCCTCGGCACCATCGCAGAACACCGGATCAAAGGTCGCGGTCCGCGAGCCGTCCGCCGGCGCGGTGTGCTCGGTTCCCTTGCGGAACAACCGCGCGCGCAGGTCGTGAAACGCCGCCAGGTCGCGCCGCACCTCGGCTTCGAGCAGGATCTGCCGATAGGCATCGCGCACCTCGGCCTCATCATCCACCACCAGGACCCGAATGGGCGTTCGACTCTGCTCGGACATGGAACTCCTCATGCGGCCTTGCTGTGGTTTTCGGTCCGGCGCCGCGCCAGCGGCACGATCACGTGCAGCGTCGCGCCACAGCCAGGACCCTCGCTACTGGCCCAGATGCGGCCGCCGAGCGCACGCAGGGCGTTGGCGCACCAATGCAGTCCGATACCGAAGTTGGTATTGCGTGACTTGGTCGAGAAGCCCTTGTCGAACAGGCGCTCGAGGTTTTCCGGAGCGATGCCACCGCCGTCATCCTGGCAGCACAAGACGAGCTGCTGCACGTCATCGACCTGCTGAATCTGGGCCGTGATGCGCAGCCTGCCGCGCTCCTTGCCGGCATCGCGCACCGCGTCAGCAGCATTGATGATCAGATTCTGCAGCACCAGTCGCAGCACTGTGCGAGCCAGCTGCAGCACGCCGAGTCTCGCCAGCGAATCATCAAGCTCGATTTGCAGGTGCTGGCGGCAGGCGTCCGGTACGATTTCCAGCGCCTGCCCGACGAGCTCGGGCAATCGCACCGGCTCGATCACATGCTCGTTGCGGGTCGAGGTGAGCTGCTCGGCCAGCGCACTCTGCACCACGCCGGCCTGGCGCGTGAGCAGCCCGACATCGGCCTGGGCCGTGTCGATCAACCGGGTGAATTCGCGGCACGCTAGCACCACGAATTGCTGCAGATCCGCGCGCCGCACTGCGTCGGTGCCGCCGCCCTCCAGTTCCGCGCAGGCCTGTTCGGCATCTCCGGTCGGCGCGTGGCGCAATCGCTGCGCGAGCGCCGCCAGCCTTACCCCGATCGGGGTGATCGCGTTACCGATGTTGTGCAGCACGCCGCGCGCCAACTCGGCATATCCTGCCTGGAACGATTGATCGACAACCTGGCGACGCGAGTCGGCCAGACGCTCGACCATCCGGTCCAGTTCGCGCGCCAGCCGCGCGAACTCATCGTCGCCCTTCAGATCCAGACGCGCCTGCAGATCATCGCCGTCATCGATGCTGACGGCGTGACGAGTCACCTGCGCCAGCGGCCGCAGCACCACCCGGTTGAGCACTCCTACCAGCAGCAGCAGCACGCCCACCGCAGCGGCCAGCAGGCACAGCGATGCATAGACAATCGCAGCGTGGCCACGCTGGGTGATGACCCTGGGCAAATCGACGCGCAGCCCCGCGAGCGTCGTACCGTAGACGTCAGTGAGCGGACGCAGTACCACGGTAGCCTGCGCGGTCTCGGTCACCTGAATGGGTCGCAGGCCGGCTTTCGCCGGAATCATCACCAGCGCCGCCTGCGCCTGGCTGCCGATGCGGCGAATCTCGTCCGCACTCAGTAGCCGACCAAACAGCACCATGCCGCGCTGCGGTCCGCCGCCATTGCCATCGAGTACCGGCGCGCCGGCAATCATCATGATGCCGCGATTGGTGCGGATGAAGCCGTGCACGATCTGGCCGTCGCTCAGTTGGGCGCGCCACGGGAAATCCGCCGGCAGCGCCCCGCGCGCGACGAAGTCGATGTCCATCGGCTGCTCGGAATTCAGATCCAATGTCTTGGCCATGACGAACTGACCGGCCGCGTCGATCAGCAAGATGGCGTTGACCTGCAGCTGCTTGAGGCCGACGTTGGTCGCGTTGGCGCGCACGTAGGCTGGATCGCGCTGGATGACGTAGTGCCAGGTATCCTCCCAATTGCCCCAGTCCGCCGCCGACAGTCCCAGACGATCGAGCGTCTGATCGAGCGCGTAGCCGATGCGGCGCATGGCGCTTTGAGCTTCGTCGTGCTCGAGCTCGGCGAAGCTCGGCATGACCACTTGTTGCTCTACCAGGATCTGGGACGCGCCCAGCACCAGCAGCGCAGTGGCGACCAGTACGATCACCTTGGGGCGTATCGTCATGAATTCAGGCTAAATTATTGCGAACCGAGCGGCGCTTACCGGGCTCTCAATTTCGGAAGCGACGCTGCCGCACCAGGACGCCGAAGGTGACGCCGATCACATCTGCGGCCGGCACCGCCCGGTCAGCGCACGCTGAAGTGCCCCCGGTCGAGTGGCAACTGAGCGCCACCGTGACCGACACGCTGGCCATCGCCAAGGTCGAATTTTATGCCTGGGACGTCAACGGCAATGTCGGTTCGTCCGCCGCCTCGACCACGACCGTGCATTCGGCGCGCGCCGCCAGTCATCGGACTGTCCCGCGCAAGGGGTAGGGTCTCTTTACGACCCTGCCCCTTGTCGGTTGCGCTCCTGCACCGTATAAGGCGCCAACCGAAGGAGAACGATGTCCGCGACGCTCGAGCTGGCTCACGCACTGATTGCGCGCCCGTCAGTGACGCCCGCCGACGAGGGCTGCCAGGAGCTGATGGCGCAGCGCCTAGCCGGCAAGGGATTTCAGGTCGAGCGTCTGCGATACGGCAACGTCGACAATCTGTGGGCGCGGCGCGGCGCCGGCTCACCGCTGCTTTGTTTCGCCGGCCATACCGACGTGGTGCCGACCGGACCGCTGGAAGAGTGGCGCTCGGATCCGTTCAAGCCCGAGGTGCGCGAGGGCTTGCTGTACGGACGGGGCGCTGCCGATATGAAGAGCGGCCTGGCAGCCATGCTGACCGCCGCCGAGAGCTTCGTCGCTGAATGTCCCGATCATCGCGGCGCGATCGCCTTTCTCATCACCAGCGACGAGGAAGGTCCATCGGTGGATGGCACCCGGCGCGTGATGGAAACGCTGAAGGCCCGCGGCGAGCGGATCGATTGGTGCATCGTCGGCGAGCCATCGAGCGAGCAGGCGATCGGCGACACGATCAAGATCGGACGACGCGGTTCACTGTCGGGCCGGCTGACGGTGCGCGGCGTGCAAGGGCACATCGCTTACCCGCAGTTCGCCGACAATCCGATCCACCGGTTCGCGCCGGCGCTGGCCGAGCTGTCGAACCGCGTCTGGGACCAGGGCAATGAGCATTTTCAGCCCACGACATTTCAGGTGTCGAACCTGAATGCCGGTACCGGCGCACCGAACGTCATTCCCGGGGAGCTCAAGGCGCGCTTTAACCTGCGCTACTCGCCGGTGCAGACGCTCGATGGCCTCAAGCGCACGGTGGAAGAAGTGCTCACGCGGCACGGCGTGCAATACACACTCGACTGGTACCTGTCCGGCGAGCCGTTCTACACCCCGCCGGGGCCACTGTCGCGCGCCGTGTGCGCCGCCGTGCGCACCGTCACCGGCCGCGAGGCTGCTTTATCGACCGGCGGCGGCACCTCCGATGGGCGCTTCATCGCGCCGCTGGGCGCACAGGTGGTCGAACTCGGGGTCGTCAACGCCAGCATTCACAAGGTCAATGAATGCGTGCGGGTCGAGGACATCGACACCCTGCATGACATTTACCTGCAGGCGCTGCGCAACCTGCTCGCTTAGGTCGCGGTCGCCCGCCGTGCGCCTAGATTGGCGTAGAGCCCGAGCGTGCCCAGCGCCGCGGCGGCGATCAGGACCCAGCCGGGCATGGACAGACCCAGAAAGCTCCAAGTGACCTTGGCGCACTCGCCGGATCCGGTGAGTACCTTGCGGATCACATCGCTCAGCGGGAACACTTCCAGCATGTACGACAGCGTGGCACCGCAGGCCGGTACGGCGCCCTCAGGTTGGTGCTGGATCCAGAGATGGCGGGCGGCCACCCCAACCGTCGCGACGCCTGCGAGCAGCAGCACTCCGGCATACACCTGCGCACCCCGGCGTCTGGGATCGTGTAGTGCTGCCAGCACAAACACCAGGCCGATGGCCGCAACGCCAACGCGCTGGAATATGCACAGCGCACAAGGCTCGAGCAGCAATACCGTCTGCGCGTACCAGGCATAGCCCAGCAGCGCCACGCAAATCGCGAAGCCGAGAAGATTCAGTCGGCGCCGCATCAAGTGCGACGCAGCGCGCGGGCGGCCAGCTCCTGCTCGACGTGATCGAGCGAGGTATGGCGGACGTCCTTACCGTGCACCATGTAGATAACGTACTCGCAGATGTTCTTGGCATGATCGCCGATGCGCTCGAGCGCGCGCACTACCCACATCACATCGAGTGCCCGCCGGATGGTGCGCGGATCCTCCATCATGAAGGTGATGCACTGGCGCTGGATCGCCTCGTATTCCTCATCCACCACGCGATCCCGGCGGCAGGTGGTGAGCGCGGCCTCCGCGTCCAGACGCGCAAAGGCATCGAGGGTATCGTGCACCAGCGACTGCACCGTGCGCCCCAGGTGCTTGACTTCGCGATATCGGTCGGCCGGACGCTCGAGCGTGGCCAGCCGCGCCGCGATCAGACCGATCTTCTCGCACTCGTCGCCGATGCGTTCGAGGTCGGTGATGGTCTTGATAGTGGCAACGATCATGCGCAGGTCGCCGGCTGCCGGAGAACGGGTCGCGAGGATGCGGCTGCAATCCTCGTCGATCGACACCTCCATGCCATTGACCTTGTAGTCGTCGCGGGCGACGGCCCGACCCATGGAACTGTCGGCATCGACCAGCGACATGAGACTGCGGTTGAGCTGATCCTCGACGAAACCGCCCATTGTCAGCACTTTACTGCGTACACGCTCGAGGTCCTCATTGAACCGTTTCGAGGTGTGATGAGATATGTCAGCGGCTTCCATGATCGGCCCTACGTCCTAAGTCATGCGCACCATCTGATGCGCCCACTCATCAATATAGCGCAACTGTCCGCCAACGCAGTACCTTCGCTCTACAGCTGTGATCCACTTATCGACCCCTCGCAGCCCCCCTTGGCCGCGGCCTACAGGGCGGATTCTCGCTGCGGCATCGGTGTGACGCTGGCCAGTGGCGCGCTCTGCAGGCGCTCCCTGGGGAAATGACAGGTGAACTTGCTGCCCCGACCCTCCTGGCTCTCGACCGCCAGGATCGCGCCATGACGCTGCAACACGTGCTTGACGATCGACAGCCCTAGTCCAGAACCGCCGGTGGCCCGGCTACGGCCGGCATCCACCCGGTAGAAGCGCTCGGTCAGCCGCGGGATGTGCTCCGGGGCGATGCCGATGCCGGTGTCACTGACAGAAAAATGCCCTCCCTCGTCGTCCGTCCACCAGCGGATCTGCACCGAGCCGCCCACCGGGGTGTACTTGGCGGCGTTTTCCACCAGATTGGAGAATGCCGAATGGATCTGAATGGCCTCGCCCAGCAGCTGCTCGTGTGAGTCGGCACGCACCTGCACCTGGGCCGGATGCTCCGGCCGGGCCAGCACGTCCTGGCGCAGCTGCGACATCAGCGCGACCACGTCGATCGGCTGCAGGCCGGCGGGGCTGTCGGATGACTCCAACCGCGACAACTCGATCAGATCCTGCACGATGCCGGTCATGCGTTGCGCCTGGCGGCGCATCTCATGCAGCGGCCCGGCCAGTGCCGGATCGAAGTCGGCATCCTGGGTCAAGGTCTCGAGATAGCCGGAGATTACCGTCAGCGGTGAACGCAGCTCGTGCGAAGCATTGGCCACGAAGTCCTTGCGCATCGCCTCCAGACGCGCCTCGCGGGTCACGTCGCGCACCAGCGCCAGCAGCTGGCCGGCGCCATAGGGAACGATCTGCAGCGACAGATACTGCTCGGTCCCGACCGAGGAGCGCACGATCACCGGGGTAGCAAACTGGCCAGCTCGCAGGTAGCGCACGAACTCAGGTTGCCGCACCAGGTTCTCGATGCGCAGCCCGAAATCGCTCTTGCCGCGAAATCCGAGCAATCGGGCCGCGGTGCGGTTAAACCACAGGATCTCCGCCTGCGGATTGAGCACCACCACGCCATCAGGCATTGCGGCGGTCGAGCGTCGCAACTCGCGCAGCAGTCGAAGCAGCCGGTGTTTGTGAAATTGTTTGCGCCGGTACAGGCGCACGATCATGGCGATCAGCTGGCCCCATGGCCCGGGCAGTTCTGGCGCCAGCTCGCTCTGATCGTGCTGCAGCCAGCGCAGCAGCTGGAATAAATGCAGCAGCTGCTGGCTGAGGAAACCGGCCAGCACCAATGCCACCGCCGCCCATGGGAAGCCCGCGATCAGGCCGATGACCAAGCCGACGGCGATGGCCAGCAGCAATCGCAGCATCAGGGGCAACCAACCGCCGGAATTCATTCCGTTAGTGTCCGCCTGTGGGGTCGAACCGTGCTGTCAGACCTCCGGCCGCGCCGAAAATCGATACCCGGCACCGCGCACGGTCTGGACCAGTCGATCGTAGCCAAAGTCCTCGAGGGCTTTGCGCAGCCGCCGGATATGGACGTCGATGGTGCGCTCCTCGACATATACATTGCCACCCCAGACGCGATCCAGCAGCTGTTCGCGACTGTAGACCCGTTCCGGATGGGTCATGAAGAACTCCAGCAGCCGGTACTCGGTGGGCCCGAGGGTGACGGTCCGATCGCCCACCATCACCCGATGGCCAGCCCGGTCCAGCGACAGGTCGTCCACGCGCACCAGTTCGGATTCGTCCGGGGGGCCGCTGCGGCGCAACACAGCATTCACACGCGCGATCAGTTCGCGCGGCGAGAACGGCTTGGTCATGTAATCGTCGGCACCGCCGTCCAAACCGGCCACTTTGTCCACTTCCTCGGCGCGCGCCGTCAACATGATCACCGGCAGGTCGCGGGTATCGCGCTCACGTTTGAGTGAGCGCGTGAGTTCCAGACCGCTGTTATCTGGGAGCATCCAGTCGATCAGGATGAGGTCGGGGCGCCGGTCGGCCAAGGCCGCGCGCGCGGTCCGACAGTCCTCGGCCTCACGCACCTCGAAGCCGGCGCGCTTCAGCCCGAATGCGATCATCTCGCGAATCGGCCGCTCATCCTCTACGACTAAAATCTGCTTTGAAGTCATGTTGTTGCAGGCCTGCGCCCGCACCTTAAGGGTCCTATGTTGCAGTCGTATGACGCGGCAGCAGATTCTGTCAGCCCTGTGACGGCCATTGGCGGGCCGGTTGCGGTTGGGCGACATCATCGCGCAGATAGACCGGCTGCGCCTGCTCCGGTGCCACCGCACAGGAAAGCCCATCGGCCACCGCTAGCAGCGCGATCTCGTGCGCTCGCGGTCGCAGATCGGGCTGCACGCCGCTGAGCTGACCGCTGATAGTGCGAAGATCCTCGGCATAGCAGGAGAAGCCCGAACCCACTCCGCAGGCGGTGCCGGGCAACCAATGCTCGGGCAGCGCGACCTCGCGCGCCGGGCCGACCGCCTCGGCCACCTTTCCCACCAGCGCGCCCGCCTCGCGCTCAAAGCATCCCCAATACACCTCTTGCATGCGCGCGTCCTGACACACCAGCGCGCGCACCGGCCCGTCGGGCCGCAGCAAGACCTGCGCGGCCAAGGCACGCAAGTCCGAAATCGGCAGTACCCGCCTTGTCACCGCAAAGGCCAGCCCCTGCGCCACGCTGGTCGCAAGCCGCACACCGGTGAAACCGCCCGGGCCGCGGCCGAATGCAATCGCATCCAGGTCGGCCGCCGCAACGCCCGCGTCATGCAACAACTCCTGAATCATCGGCAGCAGTAGCTCGCCGTGTGCCCGCTCGCGCTGCTGCTCGCGAGCGTGCACGGCGCCGTCCAGCCACAGTGCCACCGAGCAGCGTTCAGTCGCGGAATCCAGCGCCAACAGTTTCATGCGCGCGGCAATGCCACCGGCTGCAGCTCGCGCAGGCGTCGCATTGCCACCTCCGCGTCGTGCGTCGCGGCCATCGGCGGCAGGCTGCGACGAAAGGTGCGGCCGTAGCTGCGCTGACTGATACGCGGGTCGCAGATCACGAGCACGCCGCGATCGTGCTCGCTGCGAATAAGGCGGCCGACCCCCTGCTTGAGCGCCAGCACCGCCTCGGGCAACTGATAGTCCCTGAATGCATTGGCGCCGCGCGCGGTCAGGTATTCGATCCGGGCGCTGACCACCGGATCCTCCGGCGAAGCGAACGGCAGCTTATCGATGATCACCAGCCGCAGCGCCGGTCCCTGCACGTCCACCCCCTCCCAGAAGCTCGCGGTCCCCAACAGCACCGCGCTGCCGCTGGCGCGAAATTGCCGCAGCAGTTGCTCGCGCGGGGCTTTGCCCTGGACCAGCAGCGGCATGCCCGGCGATAGCCCTCGCGCCCATAACTGCGCCGCGCGCCGTAGCGCGCGATGACTGGTGAACAGCACGAACGTGCCTCCGCCAGCGCTCTCAATCAAGGGCTGCGCCGTGGCCACCACCGCGTCAGTGTAGTCGGGCTCGGATGGCTGCGGCAGGCCGAGCGGCAGGAACAGCAGCGCCTGACGAGAATAGTCGAACGGACTGTCGAGCCGCAGCGTCGCTGCATCCTGAAGCCCCATGCGGCTGGCGAAGTGGCTGAAGTCCTCGCCCACCGCCAGCGTGGCGGAGGTGAACACCCAGGCGTTGTGCCCCTGCTGCACGCACGCCTGGAAGCGGCTGGCGATCTCGTACGGCAGCAGGCGCAGCGCGAAACTGCCGCGCGCCTGAGTGGACACGGTGCGCGCACCGGCGATACCTGCACCGGGGTCGGTTTCGTCGATGGGCTCATGCACGATCTGCGCCAACGCCGCCGCCAATGTCCGCGCCCGCGCCGCGCACGCCTGCAACTCGCCCGGAATGGCCAATGCCTCGAGTGCCGCGCCGATCTCGCTGCAGGCCTGGCACACGCGCTGCACGCTGTCGCGCGCGCCGTTGGACAATTCGCGCCAGGCAATGTGGCGCTCATCGCGACCTAGCTGCGCGTGCGCCGCCGCGAGTGCCGCGTGCAGCTCGGCTGATACCCGCGCCGCTGTCCGCGCCGATGCATCAGCACCGGTCAACTCCCGCCGCACGTCCTCTGCGAGCAACTCCAGCTGGCGGCTGCTGACACCGACGCCGAAGAATTCGCTGGCCAGATCGGGCAGTTGATGCGCCTCATCGAGCACCACGGCGTCCACGCTCGGCAGCAGATCACCAAAGCCGTCCTCCTTGAGCGCCATGTCGGCCAGCAGCAGATGGTGATTCACGACCACGATATCGGCCTCCAGCGCCGCGCGCCGCGCCTCGAATACGTGACAGCGCGCGTGCTCGCTGCAGCGCACGCCGCCGCAGTTTTCGCGCGTCGACGTGATCAGCGGCCGCAGCGGGTGTGCGTCGGCGAACTCGGGCAGTTCTGCCAGATCGCCACTGCGCGTGGCCGGCGCCCAGGCGCGGATACGGGACAGCGCCGCGTCGGTGGAGGCCGGCAGCAGCTGCTCCTGACGCCCTATGTCGGCGAGCCGTGCGCGACACAGATAATTAGAACGTCCTTTGAGCAGCGCCACGCGCGCGGGTCGGCCCAGTGCAGCGGCGAGCAGCGGCAGATCGCGATGAAACAGCTGGTCCTGAAGAGTGCGGGTCCCGGTGGATATCAGGATGCGCAACCCGGACAGCAGCGCCGGCACCAGGTACGCATAGGTTTTGCCGGTACCGGTACCAGCCTCCACCACCAGCATTTCGCGCGCATGTATAGCGCGATCCACGAGTTGCGCCATCTTCTGCTGAGCCTCGCGAGGCTGAAAGCCCGGCAGCGCCCGCCTCAGCGGGCCTGATTCACCGAGAATTGCCTCAAGATTCAACATATTGCCGCGCTGGATAATTTAACCCGGCAAAACGACGGTGCGCACGGACCGACGGTATAATTCGTAGTACGCTCTATTTGTCTCAAGCCCTGCTTAAGGATAAATCATGGCGACCGCGCTCCACACCCTGGTAACCCTGGCGAAAGTTTCCAATAACGTCGCCGAGTGGGTCGCGGGAGTCCGGCAGCTGACACAACCGGACAAGGTGCACTGGTGCGACGGTTCCGCGGCGGAGATCGAGCGCCTGCGCGCGCAATTGCTGGACCGGGGTGAGCTGCATCAGCTCAATCAGAACACGTTTCCGGGCTGCACGCTGTATCGGTCCGACCCGAGCGACGTCGCCCGCGTCGAGCATCTGACTTATATCTGCTCTCGCAGTAAGGATGCCGCCGGACCGAACAACAATTGGATGGAGCCGGTCGCCGCCCACGCCAAGATGCGCGAGCTGTTCCGCGGTTGCATGCGCGGCCGCACAATGTACGTGGTGCCCTACTGCATGGGACCGATCGATTCGCGCTATGCGCGTTGCGGCGTGGAGATCACCGATAGCGCCTATGTGGTGCTGAACATGGCGCTGATGACCCGCATGGGGCGTGCCGCGCTCGAGCGCATTGCAACCGAGAGTAACTTCGTGCGCGGCCTGCATTCCACCGGCGAGCTCGATCCGGCACGCCGATTCATCATGCACTATCCCGAGGAGCTGTCGATCGAGAGCTTCGGCTCCGGCTACGGCGGCAACGCCCTGCTCGGCAAGAAGTGCCACGCGCTGCGTATCGCCAGCTGGCAGGCGCGCGACCAGGGCTGGCTGGCCGAGCATATGCTGATCGTGGGTCTGCAGAATCCGAGCGGCGAAACACATTACGTCGCCGCTGCGTTTCCGTCCGCCTGCGGCAAGACCAACCTGGCGATGCTGATTCCGCCCGAGTCGCTGCCGGGTTGGAAGGTGTTCACCGTCGGCGATGATATCGCCTGGCTGCAGCCCGGGCCCGACGGTCGCCTGTGGGCGATCAATCCGGAATCCGGTTACTTCGGTGTCGTGCCGGGCACCAACGCCGAGACCAATCGCAATGCCGATCGCATGATCCGTCACGACACGCTGTTCACCAACGTGGCGTTGACCGCGGACAATGAGCCTTGGTGGGACGGGCGCACCGAAGGCCAGCCGATCACCGATTGGCGCGGCCGACCGTACGATCCCAAGAATGGGCCCGCGGCACATCCAAATTCCCGCTTCACCGTGGCGGCCTCGCAAAACCCATCCTACGCGAGCGCCGCTGAGGATCCGAACGGTGTGCCGATCTCGGCGTTGATCTTCGGTGGCCGCCGACGCGAGCTGGCGCCGCTGGTGTACGAGGCACGCAACTGGCAGCACGGCGTGCTGGTGGGCGCGTCGGTCGCATCGGAGACCACGGCCGCGGCCGCCGGCCAGGTCGGCGTCGTGCGCCGCGATCCGATGGCGATGAAGCCGTTCGCCGGCTACAACTACGGCGACTATTGGGCACACTGGCTCGACGTCGGCGCGCACCTCAAGCAGCCGCCGCGGATTTTCCACGTCAACTGGTTCCGTCAGAACGCCGCCGGCAAATACCTGTGGCCCGGCTTCGGCGAGAATCTGCGCGTGCTCGCCTGGATGCTGGATCGTTGTGCCGGCCGGGTCGATGCGGTCGACACGCCGATCGGCTACATGCCACGACGCGGTGATCTCAACGTCGAGGGCCTGAGCCTTAGCGCCGAGGATTTGTGGGAGCTGATCGCGGTTCCGCAGGCCGCGTGGCGCATGGAGATGGCGAGCCTGCGTCAATATCTGAAGGAATACGGCACGCACCTGCCTGGCGCGCTGCTCACCGAGGTCGACGAGATCGTGCGACGGCTGAGCGCGGCCGAACGCCGGGCTTGACCGATCAGCACTCCTCGCAGGCGAAGTAGATCGTCAGCGGCGAGTCGCGATCGGGAATACGCCCCAGTCCGATCATGCCCTCACCCTTGATCGCCATGCTGTCGCGGCGTACGAACGCCTCCTCCTGCCCGGCAATTTGCACGAACGTGCCGTTGGTGCTTTGATCGGTCAGCATGAAGCGGTTGCGACTTAGCTCGATCGTGGCGTGCAGTCGCGAAATCAGATTGCCGCGGATCACGACGTCGTTGTCGTCGGCGCGGCCGATGTTGATCTGCGGTCGCTGCTCATCGACGATCAGCTCGCGTTCCTGCACCGTCACGCGCAGCCGCTGCGGCTTGCGGTTCTCGCGTCCGGTGAGCGCGATCGCTGGCAGCATGCTGGTGACGTCGTCGGTCTGCCACAGCACCTCGTAGAGTGCGATCTCCCCGCCCTGCCCGCGGATCGTGGCAATGTCGATCTGGCGCACCGAGGCGCGCCACTCCGGTGACAGCCGCTCCACGGTGGCGGCGGTGGTGATGATCTGTCCGGCCTTGGCCTGGCTGGTCATGCGATTGGCGGTGTGGACGCTCGAGCCGAACACGTCGCGCGCTTCCAGCACCACCGGACCGAAATGACAGCCAATGCGAATCGCGACCGGCTGACCCTCCACGCGCAGCTCGGTATGGGCCGAGATCTGCTTCTGCATTTCCCCGGCCGCATTGAGCGCATCATCCGCGGTCGGGAAGGTGGACATCACCTCATCGCCAATGGTCTTGATGACACTGCCACTATGCGATTCGGTGGCCGCGCGCATCACTTCGACGCAGGTACTGACCATGTCGCGGGCCCGCAGGTCCCCCATGATCTCGAACAGGCGCGTTGAGCCCACCACGTCGGCAAACAGGATTGCCAGTTCGATGTCCTTGCCCATGCCGGTGGCATGTTACTGTTAAATCAGGTACTGCGCACAGCACCTCAGGCCGTCAGGCCTCACACAGGCTGGCGGCGGAGCGCAGCAGCCCGCGGGGATCGTAGTTGGCGCATGCGCCGGCCGACAGCCATTGCCGGTATCGGCGGGCACCTGGTCGCCCGGCGCACAATCCAAGCATGTGCCGGGTGATGGCGGGCAGGCGCTCGCCGGCTGCCACCTCACGCTCGGCGTACAGCGCCATGCGCTCGAGCAGCTGGGCCGGCGGCGGACAAACCCAATCGTCATCGAACAACAGCCGTTGCAGGTCGGCCAGCAGGAACGGACGATGGTAGGCCTCACGCCCAAGCATGACCCCATCCGACCAGTTGAGGGCCTCGATGCAATTCGACGCCGTACGCAGACCGCCGTTGACCTCGAACGCAAGCCGCGGCAAGTCGCGTTTGAGGCGTTGCACGACGTCGAAACGCAGCGGTGGTATCTCGCGATTCTCGCGCGGCGAGAGCCCGCCGAGCACTGCCTTGCGCGCGTGCACAATGAAACGCTCGCAGCCGGCGGTCGCGACCGTTTCGGTGAAGCCTCGCAACCGGTCGTAATCGGCCTCGTCGAAGTGCGCGATGGTCGCCCTGGCCGCCGCACCGGCTCCGACCACGCCGATACGCATCTTGACCGTCACCGGCAGGGTCACGGCAGCGCGCATGGCGGCTACACCGTCAGCCACCTGCCGCGGCTCGAGCATCAGGCATGCGCCGAAAGCGCCGGCGTGGACTCGATCGCTCGGGCAGCCGCAGTTGAGATTGATCTCGCGATAGCCGCGGTCAGCGCCGGCGCGGGCAGCGGTTGCCAGAAGCTTGGGATCGTTGCCGCCGAGCTGCAGCGCCAACGGCTGCTCTTCGGCCGAGTGCTGCAGCAGCCGCGCCCGATCGCCGCGCCCGATCGCCGCCGCGGTGATCATCTCGGTGTAGAGCAGCGCGCGCGGGGAGAAGCCGCGTAGGAAATACCGGCAATGCCGGTCGGTCCAATCCATCATTGGCGCGACCGAGATGCGGCGGTTGGCGTTTATCGGTTGCAATGTCGGCATGCGAACCACAAGAATCTCACGTCACCGGCAAAGCTGCCACGCCCGCATTATTCGGACCGACCGTTTAGAATCTCTTAACAGAGGTTCAGCACTTCTCAATTGATCCGCTTACGCCTGCGACAAGCTTCCCTTCGCGGTCATCGAGGCCGCTTGAAAGGAGATCAGGCCATGAAGCGTTCATTTACATTGCCGACAGTGCTTCTCGGGTCGGTGCTGGGAGTCAGTGGACTTACCTCCGCGTGGGCTGCGACGTCGTCGGATGGGGTGGCGTCGGTGCCAGTGTATTTTGCCCAGGCCGAGCTGCTCGACCAGGCCGGCATCGCCCGGGTGCATCAGCGACTGAAGGCGGCCGCGAAGTCGGTATGCCATGCCTACGAGTCACGCGAGCTGGCTCGACAAGCGCACTTCGACCAGTGTGTCGCCGCGTCGCTGTCGCGCGCCGTGGCGCAGATTCATGTTCCGGCGCTGACCGCGTACCATGAGCATCGGACCGGGTACCTGCGCCAGATCGCCGCGGTCAACGGCACGGAGGCGGCCGCACCATGACCGCCCGCCGCCGGGCGCTGAAGGTGCCCATTGGGTGGGCAGATGGCGAAGGAACGTCTCCGGCAGATGCCGGGTGCAAGGAAGCCGGAAATCACGCGCAGACTGCCGCTCGGCAGCCTGCGCGTCTTTGTGGCCGTGGCCGAGCTGCGAAGCTTCACTCTGGCTGCCGATGCGCTCGGGGTATCCGTCAGCGCTGCCAGCATGCAACTGCGCTCGCTCGAGCAATACCTTGGCGTACAGCTGTTTCGGCGTCAGGGACGATTGGTCGAGCCTACCGCGGATGCCCTGCAACTGCTGCCGCGCATCCGTGACGGGCTGGCCGGTCTGCAGCAGGCGATCGAGGAGACGCGCAGTGCGCGCGGCGGCGGCAGTCTCTATATCAGTGCACTGCCGTCATTCGTCCTGCAATGGCTGGCCCCGCGTCTTGCCGACTTCGAAAAGCGCCATCCGGAGATTTTGCTACGCGTCGAGGCGTCGAGCTTGATGGCGGACTTCCACACCGGCGAGCATCACGCGGCGATTCGCTTCGGCGCTTCCGGCGATTGGCCCGGTGTGCATGCAGAGAAGCTGCTCGACGAATGGCTGGTGCCGGTTTGCCGGCCCGACCTTCTGAAGGAGCTTGGGCCAGTGCGCGGCCCAGACGACCTTAGCCACTATCGCCTGCTACACAGCACCACCGAGCCCTGGTCGACCTGGCTGTCCGGCCTGCCGGCCAATCGATGGCCCGAGGTCGGCACCGGATTCGACGACTCGGCCACCGTGGTTCGGTTGGCATGCTCGGGCATGGGATTGGCGCTCGCGCGCTGGAGCCTGATCGGCGAAGAACTGCGCCGCGGCGAGCTCGCGGTGGCCAGCGACCGCATCACTCCGTTTGCGCGTCGATACTACTTCGTATGTCCGCCGAGGGCGCGCGCGATTCGCAAGCTGGCCATCTTTCGCGACTGGTTGCTCGATCGGGCCAGAGCCTATCCGACGCCTGCCGCCTCGCCCGGTGGTGCGAAGCCCGAGACGCCGGCCGGTGACAGCGTCTCGACCGGACACGGTTTAGCGACAAAGTAGCCTTGCGCGAACTGCACGCCGAGGCGCCGCAGTTCAGCGAACACCGCGGCCGACTCCACCTTCTCGGCGATCGTTGCAATGCCGAGTGCACGCCCGACCCGACTGATTGCCTCGACCATGCTGCGATCGACAATGTCGGTGGTAACCGCGCCGATGAACTGGCCATCGATCTTCAGAAAATCCACCGGTAGGGTTTTGAGATAATGAAACGAGGACAGGCCACTGCCAAAGTCGTCGAGCGCGAAGCGGCAGCCGCGCTTGCGCAACTCGTGCATGAACGACACCGCCTGCGTCATGCTGGTGATCACCGCGGTTTCGGTGATCTCGAAGCACAGACCGCGGGCGATGTACGGCTCCTCGACCAGCGATAGCACGAAATCTAGAAAGGCCCGGTCGCTTAGCGAAGTCCCGGAGAGATTCAACGCGAATATGAAGGGCGGCTCATTGCCGCTGGCGTGCTTCTGCAGCGCCTCGACCGCACGCCGCACCACCCAGCGGTCGATCGATGACACCAGGTTGTAGCGTTCCGCGGCGGGGATGAACTCCTCGGGCATCACAAGCTCGCCGTCATCGCCGCGCAGCCGCACCAGCAGCTCGCATAGCGCCGGCAGTTTCGGCGCCTCCGATCCGGTGGGCACGATCGGCTGAAAATGCAGCTCCAGGCGACCCTCGTCCACGGCGCGCGTGACACGGCTGACCCAATACATCTCCCGGTGGCGGCCGGAGATCTCGCTGGAATTGTATAGGTGCACGCGATTGCGGCCGGCATCCTTGGCGGCATAGCAGGCGATATCGGCGGCGCTGAGCAGGCTGGCGACGCTCTCGGTCGCCTGGGTGATCTCGACTACGCCAATGCTGGCGCCGATGCTGCTGGTAGTGCGCTCCCAAATGAAGCGGTAATCGAGGATTGCCTGACGGATATTCTCGGCCATCCGCGCAGCCTGTTCGGCGGTGCAGTGCTGCACCAGAATACCGAACTCGTCCCCGCCCAGACGCGCAATTGTGTCGGCGGTGCGCACGTGCGCCTGCAGTAGTCCGGTGACGTCGCGCAACAAACGATCGCCGGCCGAATGGCCGCAGGTATCGTTGACGACCTTGAACTGATCCAGATCCACGTAGAGCAGCGCGTGCGGACCCTGACCTTCGCGGGCACCCTGCAGCGACTGTGCCAGACGATTGTCGAATTCTCGGCGATTGATCAGGCCGGTGAGCGCATCGTGACTGGCCTGGTAGGACAGCGCGCGCTTGAGTCGGCGCTCTTTGGTGACATCGCGAAACACCACCACGGCACCCACTATGTCGGCATTGCGATCGCGGATCGGCGCCACCGAGTCTTCGATCTCGATTTCCTTGCCGAGCCGGTTCTGCAACACGCTATGCTCGGCGAAATGCACCAGCTGGCCCTCGCGCAGGCAACGCACCAGCGGGTTTTCCAGCTCGCGATGCGTCACCTGATCGAGTAGCCGCAGCACCGTGCCGAGCTTCTCGCCACGCGCCTCGGCGTTGCGCCAGCCTGACAGCTGCTCAGCCACGGGGTTCATGTAGTCGATTCTGCCGTCGCGATCGGTGGTGATGACGGCCTCGCCGATCGACTGCAGGGTCACCTGAGCGCGCTCCTTCTCGGCGAACATCGCCTGCTCAGCGCGCTTGCGGGCGGTGATGTTCGCGATCGTGCCCTCGTAGGCGATGACGCGTTGGTCCTCGTCGCGCACGATCCGGGCGCTCTCGAGCACCACGACGTGCGAGCCGTCGCGACAGTTGAGTACGAATTCGGCATTGTGAATCTCACCGTGACGCTCCAGCGCCTGCTCGAGTTCGGCCCGATCGGCCGGATTGCGATACAACATGGCAATACCCGAGAGCGAGTAGATCTGTTCGGCGTTGCCATAGCCGAGCATCTTGGCGAACGCCGGATTGACCTCGAGCAGCCGTCCGTCCGGCGCGCACTGGTACACGCCCTCGAGTACCCGCTCGTACAGGCGCCGGAACTTGGTTTCACTGGTTCGCAGCGCCTCCTCGGCTCGACGGCGCTCGATGGCGATGCCGGCCAAACGCGCCGCGTGCAGCATCAATTCCAGATCGGCGGTCTGCGGCACGCCGGCCAGCGGCCGGTACACGCTTACCGCACCCAGCACCCGCCCGCTGGCGGACTTGATCGGCACCGACCAGGCCGCGCGAAATCCCACCTCCAACGCGACCTCCCGCCGACGCTGCCAGAACGGATCACGCTCGATGTCTCCGACCAACACCGGGCGTCCCAAGTAAACCGCGGCGGCACTCGAGCCGTTGCGGATGTCGACCGTGAGGCGCTGTTCGACCGAGCGCCAGCGCACCGGCAGGCGCTGGCCGATTACCTCGACAAAGCTCTGTGTCTCGGGCCCCAGGTGGCTGATGGCGGCGGTGAATGTGCTATTGATCGACTCGATCAGCGTCACGATTGACTCGAGTACCTCGGACAGGCCGGCGTCGGCGGCAATGCGCTCGAACACGTCGCGCTCGCCAGCCGTGATCTTGTCGGCGCGACGACGTGCGGTGATATCGGTAATGCTGGCACGCAGCAACTGGTTGGCACCGGGCAGTGCCATCAATCGAACCTCGGTCTCGACATCCTCACCCTCGGCATCGCGGTGCAGCCATTCGAACACCTGCGGCTCACCGGCCGCGGCGCTGTCGCATCGGAGCGCAAACGCCTGCGCCGCCGGCGCGCCATGGCCCTGTATCGGTGCCGACAATGCGGCCGGCGTCAGATCCGGCAGACGCTGCCGCCCGACGCCAAAGAAGCGCAGCGCGTTCTCGTTGGCATCGACATAGCGACCGGTCCCTCGGTCCAGCACCATGATCAGCTCCGGCGCGCTTTCGACCAGCGTGCGGTAGCGTGCCTCGCTGTCGCGCAACGCCTGCTCGGTTCGCACGCGCTCGGTGCAGTCGCGCAGACAGATGACGTATACCTCGCGCAGCTCGATGCACACCCGGCTGGCGATCAGCTCGGCGGGAAATACCTGTCCGCTCTTGTGGCGGGCGTTGTATTCGCGCGGCCGCAGATCACCATAGTCCCCGTCCACCTGTGCGGCCAGCGATTCCAGTCCCTGTTCAATCGAGGCGTGCTGCGACATTTCCGGTAGCAGGCGCGCGATCGGCTGTCCGACGATCTCCGAGCGCGAGTAGCCGAACACGCGCTCACCGGTCGGATTGAACAGCTTGATCGAGCCGTCGACCGCGACCGTGATCACGACATCCTTGATGTTCTCGAGAATTGCCTGCAGGTGCGCAGCGTCCGCTCCGGCCAGGCCGTCAGCGAACGAGCGTGCCTCGTTGGCGATCAGCTGCATCGATCGCACGATGCCGCGACGTTCGTCGTCGAGCTGCTCGTAGTAGCTGCTGATCAGCGGTAGGAGTTGCGTCAGCTCCAGCGAGCCGCCGGCCGCCAGCGTGGCCTGGGCCAACTGCTCACACAGGCGTGGATGCAGCTCCGAGGTGACCGACACGTGTTCGCGTCGGGGCACCGGCTGCAGGGTCGGGACGGCCTCGAACGCCACGGACTCGTGTGACATAACCCAGGGTGCTGCGGGACAGGGAACATCATACGAAGCGCTGCCACCGCTCCCTGTGAAGCAGTAGCGATTTCCGCCAGGGGGAGGCTAAGGAGAGTGCGCCGGGGTGGAGCTGCTGTCGCTGACCACCAACGGGATTGAGTAGCTGCGCGCCAGGGTAGCGCCGTCCATGTCCACCATGACCGTGGCATTGAGGTTCAGGACGCCGGTCTGCTGGGGGACCACCGAGACTTCCCGCTCGATGACCGCGCCCGCTCCCGGATCCTCGATGTCGAAGGTGCGATCACCGGGAAGCTGCAACCCGTCGCCTGGCTGAAACGATGCGCGCAGGTGGTTGATGCTGGCATCGGCCGCCGGGATCAGGGCGACCTCCACCTGCACCGCAGATCCCACCACTGGCCGTGCCGACAGGCGAAACTTCATGTTGATTGGGGTATTCGAATGCGCCGAGTTCACGGCGGTCACCATGTTCGGATCGATGCTGTCGGCCCCCTTGCGCTCGGCCCTGGAATTCTGTTGCGCTCCGGCGGCTGCAGTGCGGTTGCCGGCATGACCGCAGGCCGCAAGCAATCCGACCGCCGCAAGGCAGCTTAGAGCCGATGAACTTCTGACCAGGCGCGCTATGCTCACAGCCGACCTCCGATCCACCCGACACATTACTACAGGTTCCCGCTCAGCAACGCAGGCTCCGCCAGCACCTGGCATTGCTGCATCAGATCGCCGACGTAGCCCTCCCAAAAGCGCGCTTCTGCTGCCCACGGAAATGCGCGCGGGAAAGCCGGATCGCTCCAGCGCTCGGCCACCCAGGCTGCGTGGTTGAGCATACGCACGGCGCGCAGCGGCTCGACCAGACGCAGTTCGCGATATTCAATCACGCCGAACTGGCGATAGCCCTCGATGATGTCGGACCATTGACCACGCTGCTCGTCGGCGCTGCCTGACAGGAACATCCACAGATCCTGCATGCGCGGTCCATTAACGCAGTCATCCAGGTCAACCAGCAGCGGACCGTGCTGCTGCCATAGGATATTGCCCAGGTGGCAGTCCCCATGCAGTCGAATATGATCCAGCCCGCCGGCCCCTTCCACGGCCTGCTCGATGCCTCGCACCAACTCGGCGCTGACGTCGGCGTAACGCTGCCGCATGTGCTCCGGCAGCAGTGGGGAGCGCATCAGGCTGGCGCGCGCGCGCCCACCGAGGGCGGCGCCCGCAAGCATCGGACGACGCTGAAAGGGATGGCGCGCCCCGATCGCATGGATTCGCGCCAGGGTGCGTCCTAGCAGTTCGCGCGCCCCGCTGTGATCCAATTCGGGAGCCGCCCCGGGGCACAGCGGAAATGCGGCCAACCGAAATTCGCGATAATGGTGCAGCGTGCTGCCGGCCAGCATCAGTGGCGCGGCCACGGCAATGTCGGCGGCCGCAAGCTCAGCGGCGAACGCGTGCTCCTCCAGGATCTGCTGGTCGCTCCAGCGGCCGGCTCGGTAGAACTTGAGCACCACCGCATCGGCATCGAACCGGCCGACCCGATAGACCCGGTTTTCATAACTGTTGAGTGCGAACAGACGGCCATCGCTGGCCAGACCGACGGCTTCGGCGGCATCCAGCACCGCGTCCGGCGTCAGAGTCGCAAATGGTGTGGCGGGCGCGGCCGCGCTCACTGGCAACTGCCGCGGGCGATGATTGTCGCTATCATTATTCGTTTTCGCCCCGATACCCGACCCGACGAGGTTCTGTCCGCGTGCCCCACAAGGCGATTCTGGTCACCGGCGCCGCCGGTTACATCGGCAGTCATGTTCTGCTGCAACTCCAGGCGCGCGGCGAGCGGGTGGTCGCGCTGGACAACCTGCAAACCGGCTTTCGCCAAGCGGTGCTCGGCGTGCCTTTGATCGTGGGCGACGCCGGCGACCGGGAACTGATCGCCGATACGCTCACCGCCCATGACGTAGATACGGTCATGCATTTCGCCGCCTGCACGATCGTACCGGAATCGATGCGCGACCCTCTCAAATACTACGGCATCAACACCTGCGCCACGCGTAACCTGCTCGAGGCGTGCCGGGATCGGGGCGTGCTTCAGCTGGTGTTCTCCTCCAGTGCCGCGGTATACGGCAATCCGGAGGGCGGGCTGTGCGCCGAGGATATGGCATTGGCCCCGGTCAATCCGTACGGCACCTCCAAGCTGATGGCAGAGTGGATGCTGCGCGACTTGGCGGCCAGCAGCGAGCTGCGCTACGTCGCTCTGCGCTACTTCAATGTCGCCGGCTCCGACCTGCACGGCCGCATCGGTCAGTCCACTCGCGCCGCCACGCTGCTGATCAAGGTCGCCTGCGAGGCGCTGGTTGGCAAGCGCTCGCATGTCTCGATCTTCGGCACCGACTACGCCACGCCCGATGGCACCGGGGTGCGCGACTACATTCACGTCGATGACATCGCGCGCGCCCACTTGGATGCGCTCGATTACCTGCGCCGTGGTGCCGAATCGGCAACCTTCAACTGCGGTTATAGTCACGGCTACAGCGTGCGCCAGGTGCTCGACAGCGTACAGCGGGTCGGCGGCCGGCCGCTGACCATCCGTGAAGAGCCGCGGCGCGCTGGCGACCCGCCGATGTTGGTGGCGCGAGCAGAGCGCATCCGCACGCACCTCGGCTGGACTCCGCTGTTCGATGATTTGGATCGCATCGTGGACAGCACGCTTCGCTGGGAGCGCAAACTGCAGCGCGAACCCTGGTAGAGCCACGCACGGCGCGCGGGGATCGGACTCACAGCAACACAGCTCGCACTGGCATAGAATATTTTCATGGGTTGGTTGCTCCCCAAGTCGTTGAACGGCTTTCTGCTGCTGGGTCTGGGAATTCTGGCCGGCCCGCTGCTGCTGGCGATCCTGCATGCCGCGGTGCAAATGCGCCGCCTGTCCGACATCAGCCAACAGTTGGTGGTCGACAGCGTGCAGAGCACTCGGCTCACCCAGGACATGTACGCTCAGATCGCGTTGCTGGAGCGAGCCGCCCGGCTGTATCAGGTGCTGGGCGAACCCACCGTACGGGCGGCGTTTCGCGAGCACGATGCCCGCTTGGCCACGATCGTGTCCACTTTGCGGCAAAGACTCCGAGACACCGACGCACCGGGGCAGCTGCAGCGCTTGACCGATACCCAGAGACGTATCGAGGCGCTGGTACTGCAGGTACCGGCCACCGCCGGCCAGGCCAATGAGCTGGCGCAATCATTCGTGCTGCTCGGGGACTTGGCCAACGGCGTGGCCAATCTGAACAACCAGCAGATCGACGCCGAGTCACGCGAGCTTCGCGCCCGCACCGACCAGGCGCAGCGCGAACTGTTTCTGGAATCGACCCTGCTGCTGCCGCTGATAGTGATCGTAGTGCTGCTATTCGCGTTGCGGTTGAGTCGCCCGTTGCGCCAGATCGATCGCGCCATCGGCGAGCTGGGGCGTGGCAATTTTTCCAACACCGTGGTGGTCAATGGCCCGGTGGACCTGGAACGGTTGGGCCATCAACTCGAATGGTTGCGCAATCGGCTGCTCGAGCTGGCCCAGGAACGCAATCGCTTCCTGCGACACCTGTCGCACGAACTGAAGACGCCACTGGCCAACATTCGCGAGGGCACCGAACTGCTGATGGATGGCGCGGTGGGCGAGCTCGAATCAGGGCAGCGCGAAGTCACGGCGATCCTGCGGGAAAATGGCATCAAGCTTCAACGACTGATTGAGAATCTGCTGAGCTTCAGCGCCTGGCAAAGCAACAGTACTGGCCTCGATGCCAGCGAATTCCGGCTGCGCCCGGTCGTCAAGCAGGTGCTGGAGAACCAACAGCTGACGCTGGTGTCTCAGCGCGTACGGCTCGATGTGCGGGTCGAGGACGTGACCCTGGTCGCGGATCGCGGCAAGATCCGGCTGATCCTGGAGAACCTGTTGTCCAATGCCATCAAGTATTCGCCGCGCGGAGGCGTGATCCACCTGCGCGCCAGCGCCGGCTCCGAACAGCTGATGCTCGAGGTCGGTGACAGCGGCCCTGGCATTCCGCACGAGGACCGGGCGCGGATCTTCGACGCCTTCTACACCGGGCGGGCGCCGGCCGGTCACGTGCGCGGAACCGGAATCGGGCTGTCGGTGGTGAATGAATTCGTCAACGTGCATCACGGCACGGTGGAAATCGTCGATGGCGAGGTGCCGGGCGCGCATTTTCGTATACGAATGCCGCTACGGGTGGCGGCGCTGGATGCCACCAAGAAGCAGGCCGATGCTGCGTAACGCTCGAATGCTCGCTCTGGCGATCGTGCTGTCCGGCTGTGCCAACCTGAACCCGCGGCCGCCGGCGCCGCCACCGCACGCCGACTCCGGCGCCGATGACCGCGACGACGCCGCCGCGCTGCTGATGGGAAATACCTTCCAGACCATGCAGCGCCTTACGCAGGCCCCGGCGGCCGAGCAGGCCGAGCTACTGGCGGCCGCACGCACCGGCTACGAGCGCTCGCCCCAGGGCGGCGCCCAGCTGCGCTACGCCCTGTTGCTGGCGACGCCCGGCCATCCGGGCCGCGACGCGCCCAGGGCGCAATTGCTGCTGCGCCAGCTGGTGGCCCAGCCGGAAATGCTGGTGCCGATCGAGCGCGCAGTGGCCATGGTGGAACTGGCACAACTCGACCGCGAGCTCGGCCTGAAGACCGAGAACGACCGCATGCAGACTGCTGCCCAGCACGACGACCACGACCGGGTGGTAGCAGCGTCCGCCTCGCAGCGCCGGTTGCAATCTGAGATTGAGGAAAATGCGAAACTGCGCAAGCAAGTCGAAGACGCGCAGGCCAAACTCGACGCCATTGCCAACATCGAGCGCAATCTGACTGATCGCAAAACTCCGGTCGGGGGAGCCAGCAAATGAATGTAGCCGCCAAACGCAAGGCACGTATCCTGGTCGTCGACGATGACCCGGGCCTGCTGCGCCTGTTGACCATTCGGCTGCGGGCCGAGCAATACGAGGTCGAGCCGGTAGAAAACGGCGCGTTGGCGTTGGCCGCGGCGCTGCGCTTTCGTCCCGATCTGGTGATCAGCGACCTGCGCATGGACGAACTTGACGGCATCGGCCTGCTCAAGGAACTGCAGAGCCGCTGGCCGGGTCTGAAGGTCATTCTGCTCACCGCCCATGGCACCATTCCGGACGCTGTGCAGGCTACGCAAATGGGCGCATTCGGATTTCTGACCAAGCCGGTCGAGAAGCAGGAGCTGCTCGATCAGGTGCAGAAAGCACTCAAGATTTCGGGATTCGTCGACACTGACCAGGACTGGCGAGCCGATTTCATTACCCGCAGTCCGCTGATGGAGGAGAAGCTGGCCCAGGCGCACATGGTCGCGGGCACCGATGCGCGCGTGCTGATCACCGGCGACAGCGGCACCGGCAAGGAGCTGCTGGCGCGTGCAATCCACAAGGCCAGCCCGCGTCGCAATCGTCCGTTCGTGTCGATTGACTGCAGCGCGATGGACGAGGCGGCACTCGAGAGCGAACTATTCGGACACGTCAAGGGCGCGTTCAGCGGCGCGACCCGAGAACATCGCGGATTATTTCAGAGCGCCGAGGGCAGCACGCTGCTGCTCGGCGAGATCGGCGAGATGCCGATGCGCCTGCAATCGCAATTATTGCGCGTGCTGCAGGAGAACACGGTGCGTCCGATCGGCAGCAACCAGGGCGTCGCGATCAATGTGCGGATGATCTCCTCCACCCACAGCGACCTGCAGCGCCTGATATCCGCCGGACAGTTTCGCGAGGACCTGTACTATCGCTTGAATATCGTGCACATCGAGATGCCGGCGTTGAACCGGCGGCGCGAAGACATCGCAGTGCTGGTGGCGCACTTTCTGGCCGAGATTACCCGGGAAAGCGGCACCCACAAGATCTATGCGCCCGAGGCGGTCGAGTTGCTGGCCACCAGCGACTGGCCCGGCAACGTACGTCAGCTGCAGAACGTGGTGCGCCAAAATGTCGCGCTGTCGCAGACGCCGATCATTCCGGTGGAGCTGGTGCAGCAGTCCCTCGGCGGCGCCCACGGCAGCAAGCTGCCGTCATTCGATGAGGCACGCGAGGAATTCACTCGCAGCTACCTGTCGCAGATTCTGCAGATCACCAGCGGCAACGTCAGCCAGGCCGCGCGGCTCGCGAAGCGCAACCGCACCGATTTCTACAAGCTGCTTGGACGTCACCAGCTGGTGCCGGACGACTTCAAGGCACGCTAGCTGTAGAACGCAGCGATCTGCTCGACAACGTATTGGATCTCGTGCTGCTCGAGCTCCGGGAAGATAGGCAGCGCCAGCACTTCGCGCGCCGCCAGCTCGCTCACCGGAAAATCGCCTTCGCCATACCCCAGGTAGGCGAAGCATTGCTGCCGGTGCAGCGGCACCGGATAGTAGACCTCGCTGCCGACGCCGTGCTCGGTCAGATAGTGGCGAAGCCGATCGCGCTCGGGCGCCCGAACTACATACTGATTCCAGGTATGGCGAAACCCGGGTAGACCCTGCGGCAGACCGATGCGCGCGGTCAGGCCCGCGCTCGCGAATGCCTGCGCGTACCAGACAGCGTTGCGCTGGCGCGCCGCGCTCCAGGCATCCAGCCGCCGCAGTTTCACCGCCAGCACGGCGGCCTGGATTTCATCCAGCCGGAAATTGCCACCGATGAAGGCGTGGTAATACTTCGGTTGGCCGCCGTGCACCCGCAGAATGCGTAACCGCTCGGCCAACTGGGCATCGTGCGTAACGCACATGCCCGCATCGCCAAATGCTCCCAGGTTTTTGGTCGGAAAAAACGACAGGCAGCCGACGTCGCCGCTGCTGCCGGCACGGCGGCCACCGGCATCGTCCGCACCGATAGCCTGGGCAGCATCTTCGATCACCTGCAGCCCGAACTCGTGCGCCAGCGCCATCAGCGCCGCCATGTCGGCGCACAACCCGTATAGGTGCACTGGCATCAAGGCGCGTACCTTACCGCCGGTACTTCGGTTGAACAGCCCGCCGTCGCGTCGCTCGCAGCGCTGCTGCAGAAAGTCGCGCACCGCGGCCGCATCGAGATTGAAGCTGCCGGCCTCGATGTCGCAAAACACCGGCCGGGCGCCGGTGCGCGCGATGGTCCCGGCGGTGGCAAAGAAGGTGAACGGTGATGTGATGACCTCGGCGCCCGGACCAATCTCGAGCGCCATCAGCGCCAGCAGCAGAGCGTCGGTTCCGGACGATACGCCGACGGCGTGTGCGCTGCGGCAATAGGCCGCCGCGGCCTGCTCGAACTCAAGGACGTGCCTGCCGAGTATAAACTGTTGATTTGAAAAGATTTCCTCCATAATCGGAGCGATTTCGGCGCGCACCTCCCGGTATTGGCGCCTCAAGTCCAACAGCGGAACCGCCTTCACCGAGCGGCTCTCATTAAATCGCGCAGCGTGTGACACACGTCTCTCTCCGCACCGTGCCCGGTACTAAAATGAATGCGGAATTCTATCGAAGGCAAGCCCAGCGCGCCGTTTACCAGGGAGGCAGAGTGCGCTGACGCAGCCGTCCCTTGACGATCGCACCAGGTCCTGTCGACCACCGCCGGCGCAACGCCGGCCTTCAATCGCCGTGCTGTTCACCGTTTCCCCCTCCGGTTGCCTCAGGCCGGCAGATTGGGAGCGGCACAAGCTTCTACCGTGTAGGCGCCCGTGGACAGCGGAATCGGACCACTCAGATCGACTCTAGGATGCAAAGTATCGGCCGCCAATGAGCACGCACGCGCCATGAGCGAACGCGAGCAGCGATTTGATGAAAGCCGCCGCCTCAATGAGCGTGCTCAGGCTCTGATTCCGGGAGGCTGCCATACCTACGCCAAGGGGGCCGACCAGTATCCGGAACACCTGCCCGGCATCATCGAGCGCGGCGATGGCTGCCGCGTCTGCGACGTGGACGGTAATGAATTCATCGAGTACGGCATGGGCCTGCGCGCGGTCACCCTCGGCCATTCCTACCCAGCGGTGGTGGCGGCCGTGCAGCGCAGCTTGCCGCTCGGCACCAATTACACCCGCCCCGGACGACTCGAGATCGAGTGCGCTGAAAAGCTGCTGTCGATCATTCAGTGGGCGGAGATGGTCAAATTTTGCAAGCATGGATCCGATGCATTGGACGGCGCCGTGCGCCTGGCGCGTGCGTACACCGGCCTCGATCGCATCGCCATCTGCGCCGAGCATCCATTCTTCTCCGCCAACGACTGGTTCATCGGGTCGACCGACATGCCCGGCGGAGTGCCGCCGGTGGTGCGCGAGCTGACGATCAAATTCCACTACAACGATCTGGGCAGCCTGCAACACCTGTTCTCGCTGTATCCGCGTCAGATCGCGTGCGTCGTCATGGAAGCGGCGCGCACCGAAGAGCCCATCGATAATTTCCTGCAGCGTGTCAAGGCGCTGTGCCGCGAACACGGGGCGGTATTCATCCTGGACGAGATGATCACCGGCTTTCGCTGGCATGTGGGCGGAGCTCAGGCGGTCTACGGTGTGACTCCGGACCTTGCTACCTTTGGCAGGGCAATCGCCAATGGCTTTGCCCTGTCGGCGCTGGTCGGGCGCCGCGACCTGATGCAACTCGGTGGCATGCGCCACGGCCGCGAACGGGTATTTCTGCACCCACGGCGCCGAGCTACCAGCGCTGGCCGCCGCCATCGCGACCATGCAGACCTACCAGAGTGGCCGGGTAGTCGAATACCTGTACACCCAGGGTCGACGACTGCGGCTCGGAATCGAGCAGCGGGTGCGGGCTCTGGGGCTCGGCGAACACGTCGGCGTGGTCAGCCGCGACTGCAATCTGTTGTACTTCACCCGCGATGCGGACCGACGGCCGAGTCAACCGTTGCGTACGTTGTTCCTGCAGGAATTGATTCGCGGCGGGGTGCTGGCACCCTCGTTCGTCGTCCGTTACGCACACACCGATACCGATATCGAACGCACCCTGGACGTCATCGACGGCGCGTTGCGCGTCTATGTGCGCGCCCTGAGCGACGGGATCAATGCCGTGTTGCATGGCCGGCCCGTGCGACCGGTATTTCGTCGCTTCGCCTGAAGGGGCCCTCTCCAGCGGATCGGGCGCCTCGACCCGCCGCCGATTAGAAATGCGTCACATATCAACCGACAACAATTGCTGAGCCGCGCATACATTTACCAGAATGGGCAACATTTTCGCTCTATCCGTCTGATACTGTCCTTCACCACATGATCACGACCTCCTCGAACAGGCGACAGCCCAGGCTGCGGGCGCCCCGCGCGCCAGCGGCATGCCTTCCATGACCGAACCCGTACTGGTTAGGGGCAGCATGGTGATCGCGCTGATGGTGGTGGTGCAGACGCTCACCCCGCCACTGGTCGCCTTGGCGTGCCTGTACGCAGCGACCCGCATCTGGCAGGTGTCCTTCGACCATTCGCCGGCCACCCTGGCGGTGGTCATTACGCTGCAATTCCTGGTGCTGACCAACCCGCCGCGCGAACTCAGCGCCCAGCTACGCTGGCGACCGGCGGCCACCGCTGGCAACGTGGTGCTGCGCTGGACGGTGCTACTGGCCGTGCTGCTGATCGTCGGTCACTCGACTAACGCGCTGTCGAGTTATCCGCGCCGGGCATTCGAACTGTGGGCGCTGGGAACGCCGGCGATGCTGGTGCTGTGCACGCTGCTGGTCGGACTGGTAATGCGCCGTCTGGTGATGAGCTCGGTCGGTGGGCGCAAGGTGATCTTCGCGGGCTATAACACCACCAGCCTGGCCTTGGCACGCACCCTCGAGAGCAATCCCAATTACCGGTTGCAGGTCGAAGGATTCTTTGACGACCGCGGCTCCGATCGTCTGAACATGGAGTCGGACGCGCGCCTGGTCGGGCGTTTGTCGGAGCTGGCCGGATTCGCCAAGGAGCGCGGCATCGACCTGATCTTCATCGCGCTGCCGGTGCGCCATATCAAGCGCGTGCTCGACCTGCTGGATGATCTGCGCGATACCACCGCCTCGATCTACTACGTGCCGGACATCTTCGTATTCGATCTGATCCAGGCGCGCTCCAGCGAGCTCAACGGCATACCGGTGGTCGCAATGTGCGAGACGCCGTTCTATGGCTATCGCGGGCTCACCAAGCGTCTGATCGACATCGGCGTATCCATTACCTTTCTGATCTGTGCGTTACCGCTGCTGCTGGTGATCGCGGTACTGGTAAAGATTTCTTCGCCCGGACCGATCATGTTTCGTCAGCGCCGCTACGGTCTCGACGGGCACGACATCATTGTCTACAAGTTTCGCACCATGACCGTGATCGAGGACGGCGCTGAGATTCGACAAGCTTCGCGCACCGACAGCCGCATCAAGCCGATCGGTCGATTCCTGCGGCGCTACTCGCTGGATGAGCTGCCGCAATTCATCAACGTTCTGCAGGGGCGGATGAGCCTGGTCGGTCCGCGCCCGC
>DASXYW010000076.1:0-49447 GCA_036502265.1 Steroidobacteraceae bacterium
GCTCGATGCGGCCGCGAAAGGCGCGCGTCACCTCGTTCACCAGCGCCTCGATGCTGACCTTGGTGTCCGCAGGAAAATAGCGCGCGGTGTACAGTTGCCCGACCGCCCAGTCGAGTGTGCCGAAACAACTGACCGGATCGACCGCGCAATCGCCGCCGCCGACCGCCTTGATGGCTTCCTTCCAGCGCGCCGAGCGCTCCTTGATGTCGAGCAGGGCCTGATCGTGAAATTCGAAATGCGCATCGCCAAAGGCGCGCGTCAAATACGGCGCGGCCGAGTCGGCCACACTGAATGCCAGCCAGGCCTTGAGCGTGTCGAGTGGCGTGTCGGCAAACACACGGGCGATGCGCGCGAAGGCGCTCTTTTCCGCCACGATCACCCGAGTCTTGGCGGTAAGGCCGGCGCCGTGCAGGAACGCACCCCAGGCGAATCCGGGTGCGAAGGTCTGCAGCTGCGCCGGCGTGAACGGGTTGTAGAGCCGTGGCAGGTTGCGCTGATCAGTCTTGCTCCAGCTGGCCTGGGCAATGCGCGTCTCGAGCGCGACGATTTCGGCGGCGCGCTCACGCGCGGCCGGCCAACCGCTTAAGCTCAGCAGCCGCTCGGCGTACTGCCCCAGATCACGCTTCTTGTCGGCCAGCTCGGGCTTCAAATAATAGTCGCGCTCGGGCAGCGTGAGACCGGCCTGCTGCAGATACAGCGCGTAGTGTCCGGTGTCCTTGAGGTCGACGTCGATGCCGGCGCGAAAAAATGTGCCTTCGAAACCGTTGACCGAGTGCCCCATCAGCTCTGCCAACTGCTCGCGCGTGTGGCTGGCACGGATGGCGACCAGCTCGCGCGCAATCGGTCGCAGCCCTAAGACCTCGAGTCGTTTCTGGTTCATGAACGAGTTGTAGAACGCACCCACCTTGCCCTCGAGCGTGCTGGGTTGGCGTCCGGCCTGTGCCGCAGCCTGTTCCAGGATCGAGCGCAGCTGCGCTTCGGTGCGCTCGCGCATCATTTGCGCTTCGCTGACGTATGGCCGATCCGGCGGGATCGTGACGCGGGCGATCCAGGCGCCGTTGCAGTGCTCGAAAAAGTCATCGCCGGGGTTGACCGATGAGTCCATGGCCGACATGTCCAGACCGTCCGGCGGATATAGCGGACCGGAGAATGTCGCGAGCGCCAGGGGGGCGGGGATCGCGGCCGGGGCGCACAGCAGTGCAGCTAGCGCCAACAGGCAGTGGGGGCGCATCGACACTCCTGAATGCCGTGTCACGAGGACATTAGCATGACCCATCCACGCCCACCCGCCGCCGTTACAATGTCGCAACAAACCGACGGGGAGATGACGCCATGGACAGCAATTTGGCCACGCTGAACCAGGCACGAGGCGCGCTGATCGACATGGCCGTGCGCTTTGGCCCGAAAATCCTGATCGCGTTTCTGATTCTGATCGCCGGCGGCATGGTGGGACGATGGTGTGGACGCGGGACTGAGCGTGCTTTGTCGCGATTCGAGCTCGAGCCGCCGGTGCGGCTGCTGCTGGTGCGTCTGGTCAAGGTGTTGGTGTTCCTGCTGTTCTTCATCCTGGCGCTGCAGAACCTGGGAGTGGAGCTGCTGCCACTGATTGCGGGCCTGAGCGTCGCGGGCGCCGGCATCGCGCTCGCCACGCAGGGCATACTCAGCAATGTCGTCGCCGGTCTGACCATCATCTTTACCAAGCCGTACCGCGTCGGCGATTACATCGAGATCGTCGGCGTGCAGGGTCAGGTACAGCTCATCACCATATTCAGCACCACGTTGCTGCACCTGGATCGCTCGCGCGTGGTAGTGCCCAATCGCAAGGTGGTGGGTGAAATTCTTCACAACCACGGCCAGATCCGTCAGCTCGAGGTCAAGGTGGGCGTCGCCTACGAGGCTGATCTGACCAAGGCGATGGCCGCGATCCGCGAACTGGTCGCGGCCAATCCGCGCGTGCTGCGCGATCCCGAACCGGTGGTGCAGATCGTGGCGCTGGCCGATTCGATGGTGCAGATCGCGCTGAAACCCTGGGTCTCGGTCGGCGACTTCGCGTCCGCCGGCGGCGAGCTCAGTCTGGCGGTAGTGCAGACCTGCCGCGAGCGTGGCATCGAGATTCCCTATCCGCACCGCCAGGTGCAGCTGATCAGCGCGCCGGGTGCGTCCGCCGATCAGTCCGGCAGCGCCAGTCGGTAGCCGACCCCGGTCTCGTCGCACAGGTCGGCGATCGCAGCTCGCGCACCTGTGAGGTCGTGTCGAATCACGCACCGCTACGGTCAGCTTTGACATATAGGTCGCCGATTGCTGGTGCCTCGCAACCCACAGCACGGTTCCGCCGCTGCCTGATCCGAGGTGATCAAACTGTGCGGCAGGTCGCATGTCGGGGGAGGGGGCTGCCCTAGACTGCGCCGCAATCCTGGCTGTGCCGCAAGCAACGATCAGAAGCAATTTCGATATTTGGCGCAGACATGGCCGATACCCGGCGTAGCGATTACGACATCACCAACACCGTGCGCGTGAGTTCGCCACAGGCGGTATCGCGCGCGGTCGAGCAGCTCCTCCAGTCGACCTGGCCAGATATGGAGCTGACTCCGGTCCAGCGTGCCTTTGCTGATTTTGACGCGCTGTTCGCCGGCCGAATGCCGGGCTATTCCGGGGTCGATACCATTTATCACGACCGCCAGCACACCCTCGATGTGACGCTGGCGATGGCGCGGCTGGTTGCCGGGTACGAGCGCCAGGTCGACGCTGCCCGCAAGCTCACCTCCGAGCGTGCCGCCGTCGGCGTGATCCTGGCGCTGTTCCATGACGTGGGCTACCTGCGCCGCAGCAGCGACCAGGCGGAGCTCAATGGCGCCGAATTCACACGCAATCACGTCAGCCGCGGCGCCGAGTTTCTGGCGCACTACTTGCCGCAGATCGGTCGGCCGCAGTGGGCCGGCGTGGCCTCGCAGATCATTCACTTCACCGGCTACGAACGGCCGTTCGAATCGATCCTGACGCACGATGCGCGCGATACCGCGCTCGGGCACCTACTGGGCACCGCCGACATGATCGCGCAGCTCGCCGACCGCTGTTATCTGGAAAAGTGTCGCGATCGCCTATACCCGGAGTTCGTGCTCGGGGGCGTGGCGATGTCCAATGCCGACGGCGCGCGCGAAGTGCGCTACGCCTCCGGGCTGGATCTGCTGCGGCAGACCCCGGGGTTCGTCGCCAACACCCGAGCCACGCGGCTGGACAATCGCTTTGGCAGCGCCTATCACTACCTGGAAATTCTGTTCGACGGTCGCAATCCCTACATCGAGGCGATCGACCGCAACATGAAATATCTCGAGCAGATTTTGCGCAGCGAGAGCTGGCGCCTGCTGCGGCGAAATCCGCCGCTGCACGCAGCCGATCCCAATACGCTCGGGCGGGTGCGCAGTCTGATGCTCGGCTACTTCAAGAAGGCTTGGCTGCAGGATTGACCGTGGCGCTCAGTGCCGTCGTACTCGGCTGTGCCACCGCGCAAACATAACGCGCGTGAATGTCGGTCAGCCGCCGGTGCACGGCGGCGGCGCCTGCCAGCTTGTCATCGTCCAAGGCGCCGGCAAGCACCTCGAGCGACAGTGCCGCCAGCGCAGGCTGAGCGATCGATGCGAAGCTCAGGTGCCAGGCCTCCGGACGCACGCCACCGCGATCACGGTCATAAGGCAAAAAGAAACCATGCTCATCGCAGTGACGCGGCAACCAGGCGCCGAGCCGTTCGAATACACCGCCTGGCGCATATTCTTCCGGGATCAGTTGGACGCGGTAGTCTGAAGGCAGCGCGCCGCGGTCGATCACGTCGATCTCGGTGCCCCAGTGGTGTCGGCTGGCGCCCGGCAGCGCCGACCACAGCAGAATTGCTGCCACGGTCTCATCGTCGGACAAAGCGGCACGCTCAAGGCTACGGCCCCGCTGGTCGAGCAACGGCCGCCGGCCGTGGAACTTGTCATTCCATATCGTCAACTGCTGCTGAAAAGAACGAAAGCTGGAGACCGGGGTCAGATCTATGCCGACCCGTGATGCCGCCGCACGCAGGGTCAGGAATGCCGGAGCCACCGCGGGATGCAGGGTGCAGGCCGGCTCGGGTAGGTCGAGCACGTGGGTGCGTACCCGTCCGGTGAGTTGCTCGGCACTAAGATGAGACATTTTTGGTAGCCGCAGCGCTGTACATACGGCATTATTCTAATGTTATTTGTCCAGAGGAGGCCGGATGCAGGGCCCGCGGTTCAAGTACTTGATGGTGATTCTGTGCAGCGCCTTCCTCGGGGTGGCGGCGCTGCTGGGCTATTTGGCCCGCAGCTACGACATGCCGCTGTCGGTGCTGCTGCTGTCGGCCGCCGTGGCCGCCTTCACCGTCATGCTGCCGGGGTTCTGGTCCTGGCGTCAGCGCCAGCAACTCGACCGCGCGGTGCGTGGCCTGATCGGGGCGGCCGAGCAGATGAGCCGCGGCGAGTTCCGCAAGGCCCTGGTCAGCACCCGCAGCGACAAGATTGGGGAACTGGAGCAGGCCTTTGAGAACATGCGCCTGGCATTGCGCAATACCACCTTCACGCGCAACTACCTGCACAGCGTGCTCAATAGCATGACCGACGCGGTGTTCGTGACCGCGCCGGGCGGCGCGGTACGCATCGCCAATGAGGCTGCCTGCCGGCTCACCGGCTACAGCGACGATGAGCTGATCGGCAGTAATCTGGTCGCACTGCTCGATCAGAGCGACAAGCTCGGGAGCGACCCGCTGCACGTGGCGCGCGAGGCCGGCGAGACCGTGCTGCGCACCCGCGCCGGCCAGACCATCCCGGTGTCCTTCGTCGGCTCCCGGGTCGCGACCGAGGATCCCGAATTCGAGGGCGAGATCTACGTCGCGCGCGACATTACCGAGCGTAAGCGCGCCGAGCGCCGCATCCGCTATCTGGCGCGCTACGACGCGCTCACCAAGATTCCCAATCGCATGCAGTTCCAGCATCTGCTGCAGCAGTCGATCGCGCGCTCGCGCCGCAACGGCACCGGCGTCGCGATGTTGTACGTGGACATGGATCGATTCAAGGAGGTCAACGACACCTTCGGCCATGCCTCGGGCGATCGCGTGCTGGAGGTGCTGACCGAACGGCTCACGCGGGTGCTGAACGCCGAGGCGGTGCTCGGACGTCTGGCGGGCGACGAGTTCGCGCTGTTCGTGGACGGCGTCAGTCAGAATCCCGAGGAGGCCGGCGGCCAGGTGGCGCAGCTGGCGCGCACCGTGCTGCACGCGGCCGGCGAGGCCTTCCACATCAACCAGCAGGAAGTGTTTCTGACCGTCAGCATCGGCATCGCGCTGTGCCCGCGCGACGCCGAGAACGTCATCGACCTGATCCGCAACGCCGACGCCGCCATGTACTACTCCAAGCAGAATGGTGGCAATACCTATGCGTTCTATTCGCCGGAGATGAACGCGGCTGCGGTCGAGCGGCTGATGCTCAAGAGCAAGCTGCGGCGCGCGGTGGAACGCGACGAATTCGTAGTGCGCTACCAACCCAAAGTGGATCTGCGCGATGGCCGCGTGGTGGGGGCCGAGGCGCTGCTGCGCTGGCGTTTGCCCGGGCACGGCGACATTCCGCCGGCGCAGTTCATCCCGATCGCCGAGGAGAACAATCTGATCAGCGCCATCGGCGAATGGGTGCTGGAGCGCGTGTGCATGGATTTCCGCAGCCTGCGGCGCCACATCGCCGATCCGGGCCGTATCTCACTCAACCTGTCGCTCAAGCAGCTCAAGCAGGCCAGTTTCATCCTCAACTGCCGCTCGGTGTTCGAAAAGCACGAGGTTCCAACCCGCAACCTGGAACTGGAGATCACCGAGACTACCCTGATGGCCGATCCGCGCCGCACCGTGCAGATGCTCAATCAGCTGCACGACATGGGGCTGCACCTGTCGATCGACGATTTCGGCACCGGCTACTCATCGCTCTCGGCCCTGCAACAATTCCCGATCGGCACGCTCAAGATCGATCAGTCGTTCGTGCGTGACGCCGCCGACGATCCCGCCGATGCGGTGCTGGTCCGTACCATCATCGACATGGGGCACAGTCTGGGCATGGAAGTGGTGGCCGAGGGCGTCGAGTCGGTGCGCCAGCTGGAATTCCTGCACGGCAGCCGCTGCAATTTTGCCCAGGGCCAGCTGTTCGGTCCGGCGCGCAGCTGCGATGAACTGCTGCAGCTGCTGCAGCAGCAGCAGATCGGTCGGCCGGCGTTCGGCAATCTGCTGCCGGACGGCACCGGTGCGCTGCAGCCGATTTCGGCCTAACACATAATCCAGTACCTTCGGCGGCCGCTCATTTTCTGCCGGTCGCAGGCACAATGCCCGCATGCGCGGGTTTCCGTTCCGAATGTTCATTCGGCTGCTGATAGTGGCATTCCTGACCGCGTGGGCAGGTATCGGCCTGTGGCAGTCGTATAAGCACCTGCCGCCTGGCGTGCACATCAGTGGCGACTGGCGTGCGGTCGGGGTGCACGAGGTACATTTCCTGCGCGACCTGACCGCCGCCGACGCCACCGGTGCGCCGCTGAGCGAGCACCAGATCAATACCGAACTGCTGCGCATGATCGGTCAGGCGCGCGAGCTGCTGGTACTCGATACCGGACTGTTCGGCGACCTGCCGGCCGCCGGACCCGCGGCCGCACGGCTGCGCGCCGCAGCGCCGGTCGCGGCCAGTGTGACCGACGCGCTGCTGCAGGCGCGGCAGCAGCAGCCGGATCTGCAGATCCTGGTGCTGATCGATCCGGCCAGTGTACGCCTGCAGCCGGACGCGACCCGGCTGCAGCGCCTGCGCCAGGCCGGTATCGCAGTAGTACCGGTCGACGCCGGCCGGCTGCGCGCGCCGGATGCCGCATTCCTGGCGTTGTTTCACCTGTGCTGCCGCTGGTGGAATCCGCCGCTTGCGACGGGCAGCTGGCCGAACCCGCTGGGCGTCGGCCCGTCGGGCGTCTCGTTCGGTCTGTGGGGCCGCATCCGCGGCTACCAGCGTGCTCACCGTCAGCTGCTGATCGGTGATGATGGCGCCGGAAAACTGAGCGGGATGATCTTCTCCCGGCCGCTGAATGCGGAAGCCTCGCTGCATTCGGCCGTGGCGCTGCAGCTCGCCGGCGACGCGCTCGCACCGCTGCTCGAGTCCGAATTCGTGGTGGCGCAGTTTTCCGGCTGGACCGGCGGCGGTGCGATGCAGGAGCGTTCGCAGCGGCTGGTGGAGCGTCAGAACCGAACCGGGGTGCCCGTGAAGAGTCCGGACGCTGCCCTTGCGCGGGTGGTGAGCGAGGAGGGCATTGCCGATACGCTGGTGGCGCGGCTCGCCCTGGTCGGTCGGCACGACAGTGTGGACATCGCCGCCCTGTATCTCTCGGACCGCGACGTGGTGCGCGCCGTAGTGGATGCCGCTATACGCGGCGCGGCGGTGCGCGTGCTGCTGGACCCGGGCAAGGATGGCTACGGCTATGCCCGCTCCGGGGTTCCAAACCGTCAGGTCGGCTCGGAGCTGGTCGCGGCTACTGATGGCGCGGCGCGCGTGCGCTGGTACCGCACCCATGGCGAGCAATTCAGCCCGGGTTTGATAATGGTGCGCAGTGGCGCTCGCTGCTGGCTGCTGGTCGGCACCGCCGAGCTTACGCGCAGCGACGTCGACGATTTCAATCTCGCAGCCGCGTTCGTTGCCGATCTGCCGGCTGGCGCCCTGGCGGCCACCGAAGCCCTGTCCTGGTTCGACGCGCTGTGGGACAACCGCGCCGCCGGCGGTGTCGAGTACAGCACCGACGTCGATGTGTACGCCGACGCCTCGCAGGTTGATTACTGGAAGTACCGGGTACTGGAGGCCAGCGGCGCCTCGTTCGACTGATGCGGTCTATAATCCGGCCCGCCAAGGCAGGGATCCCGGGTCGATGCGCTATAAAGAATCACGCGAGCAGTCGGCGGAATTGCTACGCATGGTATTGCCGCTGATGGCGCGGCACTCCGCCGGTTTCCATCCGCTCAGCTACAGCGTCTGGTACGAATACGTCGCCGGCACAAATCCCGGCCTGAAGGCCGCGATCGACGCTCGCCTGGCGCAATCCGCGGTAGTCGACGATCGGGAGATCGAGCGCCTATTCGACACCCACATCGCGATGCACGACATCGACTCGTCGGCGCGCATGCGTGCCGAGATCGCACGCATGATCGAGCACGTAGACGGGGTGACCGACGAGGCCGGGCAGGATGTGCAGCGATATGGCGACGAACTCGACGGCTATCGCGAGCGACTGCAGACCAGCAGCGAGCCGCAGGCGGTGAGTAAACTAGTTGACTCGCTGATCGACGATACCTCGCGGCTGCGGATCAAGACCGGTATCTACCGCGACGATCTGAAGAAGAGCTCCGAGGAAGTCGAGCGACTGCGCGGAGAACTGGAACTGGTGCAGGGGCTAGCGCTGAGCGATCCGCTCACCGGTTTGCTGAACCGACGCGGGTTCGATCAGCAGATGATGCGCCTATGTCAGGGCCGCCTGTCCGGCTGCACGCTGCTGCTGTTGGACATTGATCATTTCAAGGCGATCAACGATGCCCATGGCCATTTGCTCGGCGACAAGGTGATCGTCGCGGTTGCCAACGTGCTACGCGCCTGCGTCGGCGAGCGCGGCCCGGTCGCGCGCATCGGCGGGGAGGAGTTCGCGGTGCTGCTGTCGCATAGCTCCAGTGCGGGCGGTGTCGAGCTGGCCGAGCGCATCCGCTCCGCGGTCGAGCACGGCAAGATCCGCCGTGCCGACACTGAGGAGAGCATCGGCAGCGTTACGGTGTCGCTTGGTCTAGCCACCTGCGGCGACAACGATCAGTTCGAGGCGGTAATCGCGCGTGCCGATCGCGCGCTCTATCAGTCCAAGGCAGACGGACGCAATCGCGTCTCGGTCGCCGAGCGCGCGTCCGGCCCCGCCAACTGAAAGCACATCGCATCAGACGGGCGGTAATTTCCTGCGGCCGCTTTTTGTGCTCTGATGCCAGGCAACAGAAAAAGGAGCCGGCATTGAAACTCGGCATGATCGGCCTCGGGCGCATGGGCTCGAACATGGTGCGCCGCCTGACTCGTGCGGGCCATGAATGCGTGGTGTACGACAACAGCGATGCCGCGGTGCGTACGCTGGCGAGCGAGGGCGCGACCGGGGCCGGCTCGGCCCAGGATCTGATCGCCAAGCTGCCCGCGCCACGCATCGTGTGGATGATGGTTCCGGCCGGCGTGGTGGACGCGCTGCTGCGGCAGCTGACGCCGGTGCTGCGCTCCGGCGACATCCTCATCGATGGCGGTAACTCACACTATGCCGACGACATGCGGCGCGCGCACGAGCTCAGCGCCCGCGGCGTGCGGTATCTGGACGTCGGCACCAGCGGCGGTCTGTGGGGCCTGGAGCGCGGTTACTGCCTGATGATCGGCGGCGAGACAGAGGCCGTGAAGCAGGTCGAGCCGATCCTGTCGGCGCTGGCGCAAAGCTCCGCTGCGGCCGGCGTCACCGGCAGCACCGCGTCGCGCGGTTACCTGCACGTCGGATCCAGTGGCGCCGGCCATTTCGTCAAGATGGTCCATAACGGCATCGAGTACGGCCTGATGGCCGCGTTTGCCGAGGGCTTCAATCTGCTGCACCGGGCCGGGCAGCCGGCGCAGACCCGCGTCAACGACGCCGAGACGGCGCCGACCCGATCGCTGCTGCCGCGCGCGATCGACGCATCGCTCGATCAGATCGCGGAGCTATGGCGCCATGGCAGCGTGGTGAGCTCGTGGCTGCTGGACCTGCTCGCCGGGCAACTGGCCGATAGTCCGGCGCTGGAGAAATTCGCTGGCCACGTTGCCGATTCCGGCGAGGGTCGCTGGACGGTCGAGGCGGCAATCGAGGCCGGGGTGCCGGTGCCGGTACTGGCGACTGCGCTGTTCGCCCGCTTCAGTTCCCGCGGCGAATCCGAATTCGCCAATCGCACGCTGTCGGCGATGCGACTGGGATTCGGCGGACATCACGAACAGTCTGCCAAATCCTCCAAGTGACCCAATGGCCGTGGATCTGCCGCATTCCGACGCATTCGTATTCTTCGGCGCGACCGGCGATCTGGCCTACAAGCAGATCTTCCCGGCGCTTCAGGGGCTGGTGCGGCGCCGGCACTTTGAATCGCCGATCGTCGGCGTCGGCCGCTCGGGCTGGACGCGCGAAAAGCTGATCGAGCGCGCCCGCGCATCGATTCGCGAGCACGGCAACTACGACGAACAGGCGTTCACCAAGCTCGCCGCATTGATGCGCTATGTCGACGGCGACTATCGGGAAGCGGCCACCTTCACCCGACTGCGCAAGGCGCTTGGAGATGCGAAGCGGCCGCTGCACTATCTGGCGATCCCGCCGAGCGTATTCGAGACAGTGATCGGCGGGCTGGCATCGGCCAAGTGCGCCGACAACGCGCGCGTGGTGCTGGAGAAGCCGTTCGGCCGCGACCTGCGCTCGGCGCGCGAGCTCAGCACGATCCTGCACCAATTCTTCCCCGAGGAGTCGATCTTTCGCATCGACCATTACCTTGGCAAGGAGCCGGTGCAGAACATCCTCTACACCCGTTTCACCAATGCGTTCCTGGAGCCAACCTGGAATCGCACCTACATCCGTAGTGTGCAGATCACCATGGCCGAGGATTTCGACGTGCGCGGCCGCGGCAAGTTTTACGAGGAGGCCGGTGCGATCCGCGACGTGATCCAGAACCACCTGCTCCAGGTGCTCAGCAGCGTGATCATGGATGCGCCGCTGCACGACGCTTCCAGTGCCATGCGCGACGAGAAGTCGCGGGTGCTGCGCGCGATCCGTCCGCTGGACGCCGGCGGCGTGGTGCGCGGACAGTATCGCGGCTATCGGGCCGCGGACGGGGTCGCTGGTGATTCGCAGGTAGAGACCTACGCGGCTGTGAAGCTTTATGTGGACAGCTGGCGCTGGGCCGATGTGCCGTTCTACATACGCGCGGGCAAGTGTCTGCCCGTGACCTGCACCGAGGTGGTGGTGGAATTCCGCCGTCCGCCGCGCGAGGTGTTCGGCGAACTGGTGCCATCGCTGTCCAGCCACCTGCGCTTGCGGCTGAATCAGGAGGTATTGATCGCGCTGGGCATGCGGGTGAAGGTCGCCGGCGAGCGCATGTCGGGCGAGGACGTGGAACTGATCGTGACGCGGCAGCCGGGCGATGCGCTGGCGCCCTACGAGCGCCTGCTCGGCGATGCGCTGCGCGGCGATCCGGGCCTGTTCGGCCGCCAGGACGCCATCGAGGCGCAATGGGCGGTGGTCGACCCGATTCTGGGCGACATCACGCCGGTCTATGAATATGCCCGCGGCTCCTGGGGACCGCGCGAAGCGCAGCGCCTGATCGAAGGCGACGACGGCTGGCTCGACCCGGTCAGTTAAGACCGCTCCCGTTTCTCAATTTGGCAGTTGCCCCGCGCGACCTTGCTGCCGCACCGGCAGTTCGGGCTTGGCCTTTGGCGGCGCTTGCGTCGGCGCTGGGCGGGGCGGTGCCACGGGAGGCGGAGGCGGGGGCGGGGGCGGGGGCGGCGATGCGGGCAGTGGCGGCGTCGATGGGAGTGGCGGCGGCGCAGATGGGGTCGGGGGCGGCGAGGGTATGGCCGGCCGCGACAGCATGCGCGGCTCACGCGCGGCCGGCACCACTTGGTTTTGTTGCAGGAAAGGGGTGCCCTGCTGGCGCGGTTGCGGCGATGGCTGGGGTTCCGGCACCGGTGCCGAGCGCTCGGTCGACTGCGATGGCAGTGGCGACTGCGCTTGCGCCGGGGGTTGATAATGCGGCGAGCGCTCGGGAATCACGCGCCGATCGATCGGAATTGAGGGCGCTCCCGTCGGCACCGAGGGTGTCACGGGATTCGTCGGTTGGGCGCGCACGGCTGGTGGCGGCACGGGCGGTGTAGGCATCGTGCGCGGTGGCGGAGGCGCCACGACCACATTCGCTCGCGGCATGCCCCGACCGCGAATATGCTGCAGTTGCCCCGGAGCCAGCGCGTTGCCGCCGTTGGCGCGGATGGCGTTCAGCTGCTGATCGAAGCCGGGTGGTGAGGGCGGCGGCGGCTTGCGCGCCAGAACCGGTCGGTGTTCGATCGCCACCGGTGGACGCTGCACCGGGGCGCGGTTGGCTGGGCCAAGAACGCTTTGGCGTGCCGGCTCGATCTGCGGTGGGCGCGGAGTCGCCACGGCGCCGGCCCATTGCCTGGGCGGGGCCATCACGTGATGCGCAATTGATTCGCCGGATGTGAAATTGCGCTGCTCCACCACCGTCTCGCCGCGCGGTGCACCGCGGTTTGCATACCGGTTCTGCAGTGACGGATTCCGGTAGACGTTGGTGATGTAGGTGTTGTTGACGATGGTGGTGTTGCTGACGTTGACGTTGCGCAGGTAGCGCGGGCTGACGCGATAGCCCGGAACGTAGACCTCGCCCGGCGCGAGCGGGACCCAGCCGACGGCCGGGCCGGTCCGCAGTGCGACCGTGGCTCGCGCGCCGCCGATCCAGGCCACCAGGGCGGGCGCATAGACCGCGTGATGTCGCGGCGGCGCCGGCACCCAGCACCAGCGCGCACGCAGATAGGCCCAGCGTCCGTAATGAAACGGCGCGTAACCCCACGGCGCGCTGTCGACCCACGTCCAGCCCCAGGGTGCCACCCACAGCCAGCGCCCGTAGCGATAAGGAGCCCAGTCTGCCGCCACCTGAGTCGGGAACCAGACATATCCGTAGTCGGGTTCCTGGGTCCATTCACCGTAGTTCTGCAGGTCCTCGGCGCCAACCGCGTCACTCGAGACGTACTGGGTAACGGACTGATCGCGTGTCCAGCGGTCATTGCGCTGCGCGCACCAGCGATCGAATTCGTCCGGCGGTCCGAGTGGCGCAACATCGACGTCGCCGCTGGGGCCGAACTGCGCACCCTGACCTCCTCGCAGCGTGACCGTCCGGCCGACACTGGTGGCGATCTGCGCCTGGCCATCGCGCATCTCAACGGTGGTATTACCGGCCTCGTCCACGCCGATGCGATAGCTGCCGGGGCGCAGCAGCGTGACTGCGGCATTGGGCGCGTCGACTTCGAAGCCTTCACCGTCGGCCAGCGTGCGCACGGCGATGTTGACGGTGCCGGCGCTGAGCTGCAGCTGCACACCCTCGCCGGACAAGTTCAACAGCGACACTCCGCTGCTGTCATCCAGCGTGACGGTCGCGTTCCCGAATTCGATCTCGGCCCGCGACTCGCGATCGCTCCAAAGCTGATCGCCGCCGGTGAGTGGACGGTTGATCTCGGCGCTGCTCCACTCGTCCATGCCGGCCGGCTGCACTGAGACCGCTCCGCGCAGGTAGCTCAGGCGCGCCGCGCGCGTTGGCGGATCGACATCGTCCGCGCCCGGCTGATCGGCCGCGTCCTGCTGCGCTCGTACCGCCGCGGCGGCCAGGCTCAGCAGGCCTACGCTAAGCAATATCAATGATGTGCGGCAAATCCTTTGCACGTGTGCACCCCCGCCGGGTCAGGCCGGCCAGATGGCAGTGTCGGCGCCGCAGTATGAACCGGCGCTGAAGACAGCCGTGAGTGCCGCGCGACCTATAAGGCGGGTGAATCGTCCTGCAGCAGCGCGTGCCGCACCAGTTTGATCGGCGGGAATCCCTGCTGCATGAAGGCATCGTGGAATTGCAGCAGGCTGAAGGATGCACCCTGACGGGCCTGCAGGTCGGCGCGCAGCTTCAGAATCTGCAGCTTGCCAAGCGTGTAATACAGATAGGTGGGGTCCGAGGTACCGCGTTTGACCTCGACCAGAGCAATCTCATGTGACTCATAGCCCTCATCGACGAAGAACTTCACAGCCTGATCGAAGCTCATCTGCCCGGTGTGCAGCTTGATGCCGACGATGAAGCGCGCATCGCGCAGCAACGCGTCCTGCAGCTGCCCCAGGCGCAGCAGCAGTGCCGGGCGCCGATCGCCTCCCGCGTCGGGCTGTCCGTAACCTTCATCCAGCATCATCTGCTCGCAGTAGTGCGCCCAGCCCTCGGCGTTGGTATTGGCCCCGAGCAGCTTGCGCACGCGATCGTCGACCCGATGCATCCACAGAAACTGAATGTAATGCCCCGGGAATGCCTCGTGCACGGCCACGTTACTGATCAGCGGATAGTTGAATTCCGCCATGAAGCCGGCGACGCGCTGGGCGTCCCAATCGGCTTCCGGCAGCGTGACATTGAAGTACGCTTCAGTGGCGGTCGGCTCGAACGGGCCCGGCGTGTCCATCGACGCAAACGTCGTGGCGCGCGCGAATGCCGGGGTCTCGCGCACGATCGGGCGCAGCAGCGATGGCAGCGTAATGATCTGGTGACTGATGATGAACTTTTGCAGCGCGTCGAAATCGGCGCGTACGGCATCGAGCAGCTGCGCCGGGGCGGGATGATCGAGCGCCAGCTGCGCCAGCACCTGCGCGACGCTCTTGTCGGGATCGAGCTGACGTGCCAGCCGCGCAAAGTCGGCCTGGTTGCGGCGCAGATCGGCCGTGCCGATGTCGAGCAGGCGATCGAGCGGGATATCGACCATCTCGTCGTAGGCGAGTTTGGCGCGGAAAGTCTGGGCGCCCAGCCGGAAGTCCCCGTGCGAGTGCGCCAGCACAGTGCCGCGTAGCCACGCCTGGTAGTCCTGCAGCGCGCCGATCACCCGGGCGTTGACGGCGGCGAACCGGTGCTGCAGGTCATCATTCTTGACGGCGGCGAATGCTGCCGGCAGTTCGGTCTGAAAGAACTGCACGATGCCCGGCATCTGCTCCAGCGCAATCTCGGTATAGATACGCGGCGGATTGACCAGGTTGTCGCGCGCTTCGCGCAGCACCGCGGGCATCAGCCGCTCACGGGCGATGATCAGCTCAAGGCGCTCACCGGCGCTGGCGAACTCGCGCTGCATGATCACGTACACGGCGTTGTTGATGTCATCGACGTAGAACCCGGGATCCTTTTGCCACGGCTTGATCGTCTCGAGCGTCAGCAGCGTGCTGCGTACGTCCGACAGCAGCAGCTCGCGATCACCGCGCACGCGCTCCGACAGCTTGGCCGGATTGACCGCCTCGAAACGACGCTCATAGCGGTGCAGCACCTGCACCTGGCGCTGCAGCTCGCTGCGACTGTAGTCCTCGAGCCGATCATCGAAACGATGCACGCCGGCGGTGGTGGCGGCGGTGGGGTTGGTCGGAAAATAATATTTGTCGAAATAATCGTCGGCGAGCGCCATCAGTGCGGCATCGGCCGCATCGTCGGCGGTTGCCTCAGCCCGCACCACCGGCGGATTCAAGGCCGCGGCGAGCAGCGCTGTGCAAAGGCACAGCAGCAGCGATCCAGACCGCCTCATCGGTCGCGGTCAGTGTGGCGCTGGACTGGCGAGGGCCGCCAGCACCGGTGCGGTATCCGGCCGCACCCCGCGCCACAGAAAAAAGGACTCGGCCGCCTGTTCGACCAGCATGCCCAGTCCCATATGAGTCTGCGCTGCATCGTGCTCGCGCGCCCATTGCACGAATCGCGTGTCCCGGTCCGCATACACCAGATCGTAGCAGATCGTCTCCGCGCCAATCACTTCGGCGGGAACGGCCGGCAGCTCGCCCCGCAGACTGGCTGCGGTGGCATTCACGATCAGATCGAACGGCACTGAGTCAAGCTGCGTCAGGCCGAGTCCGCGCACCGGACCGCGCGCGGCGAACGCGACCGCCAGAGCCTCGGCGCGCTCGGCGCTGCGATTGGCAATCACCAGCTCGCGCGGTTGCAGCTCCAGTAGCGGCGCCAACACGCCGCGCGCCGCGCCGCCCGCGCCCAGCAGCAGCACGCGCCGGGAGCGCAGCGCGATGCCCAGGTTGTGGCTCAGATCGCGGACCAGTCCGGCGCCGTCGGTGTTGTCGGCGAGCAATCCCGCAGCGCCGGCGACCAGGGTATTGGCCGCCCCGGCAACCCGCGCCCGTTCGCCCAGGCGGGCAGCCAGCGGCATCACTGCCTGCTTGTGCGGAACCGTGACATTGAGACCGCGGCCGCCAGCTGTGAAGAACTCGTGCACGCGCGCGGCCAAGTTCGAGGGTGCGATGTCGATCGCACCGTAGCTCATGTTCTGTGCGGTCTGGCGCGCGAACAGGGCGTGAATCTGCGGCGAGCGGCTGTGCGCGATCGGGTGACCGATCACGGCGTACCGATCAGGCGCTGGCATGATCGACGCCGGCATCGCTCTGAAGCCAGGTCAGCGAGCTGCCGCCGAGCAACGCCTTGTCCAGCAGCGCACGCAGCTCGGCCTGCCAGAGCGCGGCGCGCTGCTCGAACTGGTACGGAGGATTGATCAGCAATAGACCGGAGCCGTTCAGGGCGATGCGCGAATCGCGCGGATACAGCCACAACTCCAGGCTCAAGCTCGGCGCCGGTACGCGCCCGGTGAGGCTCGCCAGCCATGGTGTGACCGTGCGCTCATCCTTGATCGGGTACCACAGCAGGATGATGCAATTGGCCAGCCGCTCGAGAGCGGCGAGGATGGTCTGGGTTGCACTCTCGAGGTCCGCGGCGGGTTGCTCGTATGCCGGATCGATCAACAGCAGGCAGCGTCGCTCGCGCGGCGGCAGCAGCGCGCGCAGCTGCTGGTAGCCGTCGCCGCACTCCACCCGCACGCGCCGAAATCCTCCCAACGCCCGTTCGAGCGCGCGGCACTCGGCTGGCAGCATCTCCCAGCAGATGCCGCGATCCTGCGCTCGCAGCGCGCGAGCCGCCAACCAGGGCGATCCCGGATACACATTCGGGTCAGCCAGCTGCGCTCGCAGCGCGCCCACGGCGGTGCGATAGGCGACTATCTCTTCGGCGGCGCCCGCGGCCGCGGGCGCCGCCAGGTTCATCAGAGCAGTGATGCCGTGACGCGCTTCGGCGCCGTGATGCGACTCCGCTCCAGCCAGATCGTAGCGACCAGCGCCGGCCTGCAGGTCCAGATAGAGGAAACCCTTGTCCTTGCGCTGCATCGCGTGCAGCAGCGCCAACAGCGCGACGTGCTTGTGCACATCGGCGAAATTTCCGGCGTGGAAGCGGTGGCGATACTTCAAGCGGTCCCTGCCGCCTTCTTCCTTCCCGGTGTACGCGTGCCGGAGCGTGAGGCGGTCTTCACCGGGGATTTTAGTACCGTTTTAGGTTTTGGGTGAGCGGCCGCCACTGCCGGCTTGGCACTTGGCTTGGCTGCCTTCGCAGTCTTGGTGGCCTTGGGCGCTTTTGCGGCCTTGGCGGCCACCGCGCTGACGGGATTGCTGGCGACACTCTCGGGGCTGGCCGCTGCTGCGGCGGTCGATTTGGCCGCGGCATTTTTCTTGCCGAAGCGGCCGCGGCCGCGCAGCGGGGCGGCGGCCAGCAGCGCACGGCTCTCCTCCAGCGTCACCGACTTGGGGTCGCGATCCTTGGGGATGCGAGCGTTCTTCTCACCGTTACTTATGTAAGGTCCGTAGCGTCCATTGAGCACCTGAATACCGTCGACGCCGAAGTCCTGGATGATGCGGTTGGCATCGGCGAACTGCTTGGCGCGGATGCATTCGAGCGCTCGCTCGAGGGTGACGGTGTACGGGTCGTCTTCCTTAAGTGAGACGTACTTGCTGCCGTACTTGATATAAGGCCCGAAGCGCCCGACGTTGGCCAGGACGCTCTCGCCTTCGGGCGTGGCGCCCAGTGAACGTGGCAGCACGAACAGCGCCAGCGCTTGTTCGAGCGTGATGGTGTCCATCTTCTGGCCCGGGCGCAGCCCGGCGAAACGCGGCTTCTCGGCGTCGTCCTTGGTGCCGATCTGTACGAACGGCCCGAAGCGGCCCATGCGTACCGTGATTGGCTTGCCGGTCGGGGCATCGCGCCCGAGTTCGCGCGCCTGTGCGACCTGCTCGCGCGTCACCGTCTTCTCGATGGTGTCGACCTGGCGAATGAACGGACTCCAGAATTTCTGCAGTGGCGTGGTCCACGGCTCCTCGCCGCGCGCCACCGCGTCGAGCTCGTCCTCCATCGAGGCGGTGAAACCGTAGTCCACGTACTCGTGAAAGTGCTCGGTCAGGAACCGATTGACGATCTTGCCGATGTCGGTGGCGGTGAAACGTCGATTCTCGATCTCGACGTACTCTCGATCCCGCAGCGTAGAGATGATCGAGGCGTAGGTGGATGGCCGGCCGATACCGTATTCCTCGAGCGTTTTGACCAGCGAGGCTTCGGTAAAACGCGGCGGTGGCTCGGTGAAGTGCTGCTGCGGCTGTACGCTGAGCAGCTTGACTGCATCGCCGGCCTGCATCGATGGCAGCACCTGATCGCTGTCGTCGTCGGTGGCATCGTCGCGCCCTTCCTGGTAGACCGCGATGTAGCCGCGCTTGACGAGCGTCGAGCCGTTGGCGCGCAGCACGTGACGCTGCGGGCCGTCCGCTCCGGCCAGAATGTCGACCGCGACGGTGTCGAACAGCGCGTGCGCCATCTGGCAGGCGACCGCACGCTTCCAGATCAGCGAATACAGCTTGAACTGGTCGGGATCGAGATGGCGCTCAATATCCGCCGGAACGATGCTGGCGGAAGTCGGCCGGATGGCCTCGTGCGCCTCCTGTGCGTTCTTCGATTTGGTGCGATACACGCGCACTTCCTCGGCCACCGCCTCGGGACCGTACAGTCGCGCGACGACCTCGCGGATTTCCTGCACCGCATCGGCCGCCAGCGTCACCGAGTCGGTGCGCATGTAGGTGATCAGGCCGACGTTGCCCTCGCCGGTATCGACACCCTCGTATAACTGCTGCGCCAAACGCATGGTGCGCTGCGCCGAGAAGCTGAGTTTGCGCGATGCTTCCTGTTGCAGGGTCGAGGTGGTGAACGGCGGCGCCGGATTGCGCCGGCGCTGTTTGCGATCGACCTGCAGCACGGTGAGCTTGGCGTCGTTTCCGGCGGCGCTGCGGATGCGGTTCTCGGCATCGCGGGCCGCGGCTTCGTCGGTGAAGCTGAACTGCTCCACCTTGGTGCCGCTAAATTCGATCAACTTCAGCGGAAACGGCTGCGCCGTGTGCTCGCCGACCGCGTCGATGCTCCAGTATTCGCGTGCCACGAAGGCGGCGATCTCGGCTTCGCGCTCGCAGATCATGCGCAGCGCCGGACTCTGTACCCGGCCGGCGGACAGGCCGCGCCGCACCTTCTTCCACAGCAACGGCGACAGGTTGAATCCGACCAGATAGTCCAGTGCGCGCCGCGCCTGTTGCGCATTCACCAGGTCAAGCGACAGGTCGCGTGGTTCCGCGACCGCCTGCCGCACCGCGTTGCGCGTGATTTCGTAGAACACCACGCGGTGCACTTGCTTGTGCTTCAGATCGCCGCGTTGCTTGAGGATCTCGTGCAAGTGCCAGGCGATGGCCTCGCCCTCGCGATCCGGATCGGTGGCCAGATGCAGCGCCTTGGCCTTTTTCAGCGCCTTGGCGATCGCCTCGACGTGGCGCTCATTGCGTTCGACCATCTGGTATTTCATCGCGAAGCTGTCGTCCGGATCGACCGCCCCCTCCTTCGGTACCAGATCACGAACGTGACCGTAGGAGGCCAGCACCTCGAATTCCTTACCGAGATATTTCTTGATGGTGCGGGCTTTTGCCGGCGACTCGACGATGACCAGATTGTCAGCCATGCCACTCCCGAATGACGGAGCCAGAAACGAAAAACCGCGGACGTGCCGCGGGTAGTTGCCTAGTCCATGCAGCGCGAATCAATGCAGACGCTGATCGGGTAGGTCGAATACCAGGTCTTCCATGCGCGCATAGGCCAGTTCCTGCCCGGGTTGACTCGACAGCACCATCAGGACTACCCATTTGACCTGTTCCAGATCGAGCTCCTCGGCCTCCAGGGCGAGCAGGCGTTCGATGACGATTTCGCGCTGCCCGGGCGAAAGAATGGCTTCGGCTTCAAGCGATGCCAAAAGCCCGCGGCACTGCGCATCCAGGCGCGCCAGTTCCTGGGGCGCATACACCCGGCAGCTACCGTCGCCGCGCAGATGCGGGCGCTCGCGTTGGGCCGCCAGATCCGCCAGCCAGTCCAGGGCACGCTCGACGTTATCTTCCCCGAAGCCGACGCTTTCCAGGTCGCGCGCCAGCGATTCGCGCTCGGCGCTGGCCGGCAGTTCCTCGAGCATGTAGCGGTCGAAAACGTAGATGAGGATGTCGAATACGCTGCTGTCCATGGTTACTCGTGATCTTAGATGGGGCCGCTAAAGGCGCACGTAGCGGCCGCCCGACTGCAATCCCACGACGTCCTCGAGCTCCAAAAACAGCAGCATGGAGGCCACGGATTGGCTTGGAAGGCCGGTTCGCTCCACCAGTACATCGGGACTGGCCGGCTCAAACCCGAGCGCATCTAACAGGATTTTGTAGTCGTTGTCCAACCGTACAACGGCGCGCACCGCCGGCTGACCCGCGGACCCGGCGGCAGCAAGCTGTTGTTCTGAAGGTATTATTTTGAGCTCGCGCAGGATGTCGTTTGCGCACTCGACCAATGTGGCGCCACTGCGGATCAGCGCATGGCAGCCACGCGCTAGCGGATGGTGAATCGATCCGGCCAGGGCAAACACCGCACGGCCCTGGCTGGCGGCCAGCCGCGCGGTGATCAGCGAGCCGCTACGGAGCGCCGCTTCGATCACCAGGGTGCCCAGGCACAGGCCACTGAGAATGCGATTGCGGCGCGGAAAGTGGTCGCGTCGCGGCGGTGCGCCGGGGGCAAATTCGCTCACCAGCGCTCCCGCGGAAGCGATGCGCTGAGCCAGCGCAGCGTGGTGATGCGGGTAGACACGGTCGGCGCCGGTGGCCAGCACCGCAATCGTGCTGCCCCCGGCGTCAAGCGCACCTTCGTGGCTGGCCGCATCGATCCCGATCGCAAGACCGCTGGTGATGGCCAGGCCCGACTGCGACAGCTGCGTGGCGAATGCGCGTGCGCTGCGTTGCCCCGGCAGACTGGGCCGGCGACTGCCGACCATGGCCAGCTGCGGCGCACGCAACCAACGCGCATCGCCTTTGACGTGTAGCAGGGCGGGCGCCGCATCGGTGGTGGCCAGCAGCGGCGGATACAGCGCGCTGGTCACGTCGACCAGCTGAATGCCGTCACGCTCGACCCAGCGACGCTCGATTGCGATGCGCGCCGCATCGGGTGCCTGCAGCGCGGCGCAGGCCGCGGCACTCAAGCCGAGCGCCTGAAGACTGCTGCGGCATTGGCCGAACAGGCCGGCAAGATCGCTGCTGGATGACTGCGCACCGGCGATTGCCGACAGCGCGTGCAGCAGATTGCGCGCTGTTAGCCCCGGGGTGTGCCCCAGCGCCAGCTGGCGGTCGATGCCGTCCATTCATCCGTGAGCATAGGACAGGCTCCGCTACTTTCGGCGCGGGCATTTATCGGCAGAACGCGCGAATTGGGCGGCAGTTCAGGGATTGCGCACGCGATCGCCGATGTTGATCGGCGCCGTGTCGCTGAGAATGAGTGCGTAGCTCATGCGCTCGTACGCCTTGAACACCAGCAGCGTGCCGGCAGTCTCGGCCGGCAGCTGCACGCCGTGCGGTACCCAGCAGCTGCTTTCGCCATTGATCTTGGCGCAATGATCGCTGACCGTGTCGCCGGCCAGATCAACGGTGAGCACGGTGCCACGATCCAGACCGTCCTGGAAGCCGCGATTCAGAGCGACCACTTCGTACTGACCGGCGAGCAGCACGTTATTGACCACCGCAATGATGCGGCCGTCCACGTCCTGCTTGGGTGAGTGTGGCGCGAAATCGCTGGTGGGGCTGGTCTCTTCTGCGACCAGTACGTCGCCTTCCAGGGTCTCACGCGCCGCATCGGTCAATGTCACCTTGGCGATCGCGCCTGGGCGGGTGAGCTGTGCCGTGCCGGTATAGATCGCAAGGTACCCGAGTTTGCGTCCGCTCTGCGGATCGCGCAGCGGCTCATCCACGTGCATCACGCTGAAGCGCGCGCCGGTATCGCCATCGAGTCGCTTGACGTACAGATCATGACCGGTGCCGGCGACCTGATGATTGTCGCGCAGCGCCACGATGTACGGCGCCGCCTTGATCTCATCGCCGGTCAGCACGCCGGGGCGCGACAGGAACGCGGCGATCATTGAATAAGGAATGGTGGCTATCGGTGACTCGAGCGGGGTACTGCGCAGCATCGGCTCCAGGCGTGTGCCGCCGCCGCCGCCGCGCACGATCTCGAGCGAGGTGCTGCCATCGCCGTTCAGCGCCAGATGCACGGTATCGCCCGGGTAGATTCGGTGCGGGTTATGAATGCCCGGGTTGATGTACCAGATCTCGGGCCACAGCCAAGGATCGCGCAGGAAGGAGTTGGCGATGCCCCAGAGCGTGTCGCCGCGTTTGACCACGTAGTTCTTGGGCGCCGAGGCCTTCAGGGCCGGGCCGGCATTCTCCATGACCGTGGCGGTGCCGTTGCTCTCATCGCCGGACGGTTCAGTCGCCGCCTCGGTAACGGTCTGCGGCCCGCTCGCCTGCGGTGCAGACTCGGTGCTGGCGCTGGCGCTGGCGGCCGGGGCCGGTGCCGCAGTGGCCATAGCCTGGTCGCGGTGGGGGTGGAATAGGGCGCAGCCCCCCAGGGTCAGCAAAATTGAGACCGCGAGGCAGGCCGTGACAGCCTGTCTGACACTGAATGCTTGATTCAAATACATCCCTGCTACCTCTTGGGGTCGGGTAGGGCTTCTGGTCCGGCTGTTATAAACTCAACCCGGAGTAAACGCACATGGTTACATGCCAACTTTGTGCACTGGGTCACGTAGCCGCTCGCCCAGCCCCTGTTGCTTGAAATCTTGGCATATTTCCCCACGTTTAAGTACACCCATAATAGAGAGCATCGATGGCACTGCTGCCGATCCTGGAATTCCCCGATCCGCGCCTGCGTACGCGCGCCGAACCGGTGCGCGAATTCGATGCCGCGCTCCAGCAGTTGGTCGCCAACCTGTTCGAAACCATGTATGCCGCCCCCGGCATCGGGCTGGCCGCGACCCAGGTCGACGTCCACCGCCAGCTGCTGGTGATGGATGTGGGTGGCGACGACAGGCAACCGCAGGTCTTCATTAATCCGCAGATTCTGACACGCGACGGCGTGGAGGTGTCGGAGGAAGGCTGCCTGTCGGTGCCGAACGTATTCGAGCCGGTCGAGCGCGCCGCACGCGTGCGGGTGCGCGCACAGGGCACCGACGGCGCCGCGTTCGAGCGTGATCTGGACAGCCTGGCGGCGGTGTGTCTGCAGCACGAGATGGATCACCTGGCCGGTAAGCTGTTCGTCGACTACCTGTCGGGGCTCAAGCGCGAACGCATCCGCCGAAAACTCGAAAAAGAGCGCCGCGAACGCGCCAGCGGGAGCGCCAAACCGGCCGCACGCGCGGCCGCGCGCGTCATATGACTCATGCTGCGGATCGCATTTGCCGGCACGCCGGAGTTTGCCGTGCCGACGCTGCAGGCATTGGCGCGCTCATCGCATGGGCTGGTCGGAGTCCTGACGCGGCCTGATCGACCCGCTGGGCGCGGCCGCGCACTCACCGCAAGTCCAATCAAACAGCTGGCGCAGCAGCTGCAGTTGCCGCTGGCCCAACCGCAGGAGCTGCGCAGCGCGCAGGCGCATGCCGCTCTGCAGTCCTGGGCGCCCGACCTGCTGGTGGTAGTGGCCTACGGCCTGATCCTCCCAACTTCGGTGCTGGCGTTGCCGCGTCTGGGGTGCATCAATGTGCATGCCTCGCTGCTGCCGCGATGGCGCGGAGCCGCGCCGATCCAGCGCGCGATCCTGGCCGGTGACCCGCAGACCGGAATCACCATCATGCAGATCGTTCCCGAACTCGACGCTGGACCGATCCTGGCGCAGCAGCCCTTGCCAATTGGCCCGGCAGCGACCGCCGGTCAGCTGCAGGATCAGCTGGCGACGCTGGGGGCCGCGGCATTGCTGGCGACGCTGGCCGCGGCCGAGCACGCTCGATTGCAACCGCGGCCGCAACCTGCGCAGGGCATCACCTACGCGAACAAGATCGACAAGCGCGATGCCGACATCGATTGGCGGCTGGCGGCGGTCGATATCGATCGACGCATCCGGGCGCTCAATCCCGCCCCGGTGGCGCAGACGCTGCTTCAGGGGCGGCAGCTGCGAATCTGGGAAGCGCAGCTGCTCGATGAGCGTGGCACCGGCGATGCCGGCGAGATCCTAGGACTGGAACAGGACCGACTGCTGGTCCAATGCGGCACCGGGCGCCTCGGCCTGACCCGGCTGCAACTCGCCGGCCGACGCGTGGTGTCGGGGCGGGAGTTTTTCAGCGCCCAGCGGTCGGCCGGGCTGCGCCTCGGGTGAGACGATCAGCGCCATCCGCGCTGGCCGCAACGCTGGCGGCAGCGGCCCGGGCTGTTGCCGACGTGGCATCGGCCGGTCGCTCGGCCGATGGCGCGCTGACGCGCGCGGCATCCGCTCGCACATCGCCGCCGGCGATTCGGGCCATCACGCTGGGATCACTGCGCTGGTATGGCCGCCTGGCCGCGATCGCCGATACGCTGCTCGCCGGCCGCGCATTGGCGCCGGCGCTGCGCGCATTGCTGGTGGTGGCGCTGCATCAACTCGAGTACGCACGCACGGCGCCGGAACTGACGGTCTCAAGCGCGGTGGACGCCGTTCGTACATTGCAACAGCCGCGCGCGGCCGGTTTGATCAACGCGCTGCTGCGACGTTTCCTGCGCGAACGATCGGTGCTGTTGCCGAGGGCCCTGGCGGACGAGGCCGCGGCCAGTGCGCATCCGCCTTGGCTGCTGCGCGCGCTGCAGCAGGCGTGGCCCGAGCAGTGGCCACATATCATCGCCGCCAACAACGAGCATCCGCCGATGACGCTGCGGCTGGATCGCACCCGAATCACGACCGAGGATTACTTCGGGCGGCTGGCCCAGCGGGGTCTGTCGGCGCACCGGCTCGAGTGGTTGCCGGGCGCGTTGATTCTGGAACGTCCGGTGAGCGTGGATGAGCTGCCGGGTTTTACCGACGGGCTGGTATCGGTGCAGGATGCCGGCGCACAGTTTGCGACCGCCCTGCTGGAAGTAGCGCCGGGCGAGCGGGTGCTGGATGCCTGCGCGGCCCCGGGGGGCAAAACCGGCGCGCTGCTGGAGGCGGTGGACGGCGAGCTCGACCTGACGGCGGTGGAGCTGGATGCTGCGCGCGCGCCGCGCATCGACGCCAACCTGTCGCGGCTGCGCCGACGCGCGCGGGTGGTGGTCGCGGATCTGTGCGCCCCGCCCGACTGGTGGGACCAGGTGCCATTCGATCGCATCCTGCTGGATGCCCCGTGCTCGGGTACTGGGGTCATCCGGCGTCATCCCGACATCAAGCTGCTACGTCGACCGGCAGATATAGAGAGTATTGCGGCAACGCAGCATGCGCTGCTGCGCCGCTGTCTGGCGCTGCTGCGCCCGGGGGGCCGGCTGCTCTATTGCACCTGCTCGGTACTGGCGGCCGAAAACCAGGCGGTGGTGCAGTCCGTGCTGGCCGCCGAGCCGGCAGCCAGTCTTCAGGGGCTGCCGCCCATTGCGGCCCCCGATCTGCTGCCCCTCAGTACCGGGGCGCAGTTCCTGCCCGGCAGTGCGGCGCGAACCGACGGGTTCTATTATGCTTGCCTGACAGTGACTTAGAAGTGTGGCTTAAAAGCACCGACGGTCGCGGCGGGGCGTCGTCGACGAAACGCAGCACCACAGCTTCAGGTGCAAGGCATCCGTGAACACGATCGGCCGTTTAGGTGTCGCTCTGGCGCTGCTGGTGGCTGCGCCCGATCCGCAGGGGGCGCGGGCGGCCGGCTCGCTCGCTGGCGATTTTCAGATCCGCTCCGCCTTCGTCGTGGTCGATCACGGCGTGCTGCAGTTGAGCGCCCACATCGAGTACCCGGTCAACGATCGAATCCGCAGCGCCCTGCGCGACGGGGTGACACTGCAGTTCGACCTGGATGTCACCATCAGCCGCCATCGACGGCTGTGGATGAACGCCACATTGCTAGAGATGACGCTGCGACGTGAGCTGACCTATCACGCGGTCACGGACCGCTACGTGCTGCGCAACGAGGCCGGTGTCGAACAGGACAACTTCACCACCCTGGAGGCCGCCATCGACAAGCTCGGCCGCGTCGAGGACCTGCCAATTCTGGTGCAGTCGCAGCTGCGCGGCGAGGCGCCGTGGGAAGTCGCAGTGCGCGCCGGCGTGCGCCGTGGCCGGATGCCCGACGCGTTGCGTGGGCTGCTGTTCTGGACCGATGACTGGCATCGCACTACCGACTGGTACACATGGATGCTGACCCTATAAGGCGCTTCGCCGTGCGCCTGCTGACTGCAGCGGCGTTCGCCGCCGGGGTCGCGGCATTGCTGCTACTGGCCGGCAGCGTGGAGAACTCGGCGCAGTTTTCGCGCTGGCAGCCTTATATCCTGCTGGTGAACATTGGCGGCGCGATCGCGCTGCTGGTACTGCTGGTGCGCAAGTTCTGGCAGCTGTATCGCGATTTCCGCGATCATGTGCCGGGCTCGCGCCTGGCGATGCGCACCGTGTTGATCTTCGGCGCGCTGGTGATCGCGCCGCTGGTGATCGTGTACCTGTTCTCGCTCGACTTCCTCAATCGCGGCATCGACAGCTGGTTCCGGGTCGAGATCAAGCAGGGACTGAACGACGCGGTGGTGCTGTCGCGTTCGGCCCTGGATCTGCGATTGCGCGAGCAGGCGCGGCGCACCGAGATCTTCGCTCGCTCGCTGCGCGAGCTGCAGGGGCCGGCGCTGCTGCAGCGTCTGGACGAAGAGCGACGTGCCACCGAAGCCAAGGAAATCACGGTGTACGACGCCAACGGACGCGCCGCGGCGGTCAGCAGTGCCAGCCCGCTGTCGCAGCAGCCGACGCCATCCCCGCCGGACGTGACGCTGCAGCTGGCCGCCGGCCGCAGTTACGCCAGCCTCAATTCGCTGCCCAACGGTCAATACACCATCGAGACCGCCGCGCCGATCACCGACGTGGTGTCCGGACACGCCTCGCGCCGTTATGTGCTGATCCACTACGAGGTGCCACAGGAACTGTCGGCGCTGGCCGAGGGCGTGCAGCGCACCTCGTCGCAATATGGAGACCTGTCCGCGGTACGTGAGCCACTGAAGATCAGCTTTCGCCTGACGCTGACGCTGGTGGTGCTGCTGACCCTGCTGGCCGCGATCTACGGCGCTATCTTTTCGGCCCAGCGGCTGACGCGACCGGTGCAGGACCTGATAGCCGGCACACGCGCGGTCGGCAAGGGCGAGCTGAGTACGCGCTTGCCGCTGTCGTCGCGCGACGAGATGGGATTGCTGGTGCACTCGTTCAACGACATGACCAAGCGCCTGCGGCGTGCCAGCGAGGAAGCGATGCGCAGCCGCCAGGCCGTGGAGCGCGAGCGCGAGCGACTGGCGATCATCCTGTCACGCCTGTCGACCGGCGTAATCGTGACCGATCGCGAGCTCACGCTGCACAGTGCGAATCAATCGGCCGGAACCATTCTCGGCATGAGCTTCGACGGTGTCGCCGGACAGCCGCTGGCGCAGTTGCCGGCACGCAGCGCGCGCTTCGCGACCTTCATCGCCGAGCTGCGCTCGCGCCTGACCTCCGGCTGGGACGAATGGCGCGAGCAGCTGTCGTTGCCGGGCGAAGCCAGCGCACGGGTGCTGCTGTGGGCCTGCAGCCGCCTGCCGGATGAGCGCGAGCTGGGTGGCGTCGTGATCGTGTTCGACGATATCACGGCGCTGCTGGCCGCTCAGCGCGACGCGGCCTGGGGCGAGGTGGCGCGGCGCCTGGCGCACGAGATCAAGAACCCGCTCACACCGATCCAGCTGTCGGCCGATCGTCTGCGCCGCAAGCTGCTCGGCGGGATGAACGCGGAGGATGCGCAGCTGCTGGAGCGCGCAACCCACACCATCGTGCAGCAGGTCGACGCGATGAAGCAGATGGTGAACGCGTTTTCGGAATACGCGCGTGCGCCCGACATGAAGCTGCAGCACTTCAACCTGAACCAGCTGGTCCACGAAGTCGCGGAGCTGTATCGGCTGCAGGATCCGGCCATCGAAATCCGGCTGGAGCTCGATCCGGGCATGCCTGAGATCGAAGCCGACCGCGGCCGGGTACGCCAGATTCTGGCAAATCTGATCACCAACGGCATCGAAGCGCTTACCGGGGTGGCGCATGGCTGTGTCGAGATCAGCACGCAGCGACAACGTGCAGAAGGGGCCGCGACAGCGGTAATCTGTGTACGCGACAACGGTCCGGGGTTCAGAAAGGAGCTGCTGGGCCGGCTGTTCGATCCGTACGTGAGCGGCAAGCCGCGTGGCACCGGTCTCGGACTAGCCATCGTGAAACGAATAGTCGAAGAACACGGGGGCCGGGTCGAAGCGGAAAATCGGCCGGAAGGCGGGGCCAGAATACTGGTCTTTCTGCCGGTCAACGATCAGGATAGGGCACTGCTTGCCGGTGGGGAGCGACGCATGGAGATGCGGAGGGAGCGAGCATGAATACCAGCAGAATTCTGGTGGTGGACGACGAATCGGACATCCGCCGCCTGCTGCAGGAAATCCTCACCGAAGAGGGCTACGACGTCGAGGTGGCGGCCGATGCAGGCCAGGCACGCGCGGCGCGTGCGCGGCAGACGCCCGACCTGGTACTGCTCGATATTTGGATGCCCGACACCGACGGCATCACGCTGCTGCGCGAATGGTCGACCGATGCCGGTGACGCCTGTCCGGTGGTGATGATGTCTGGTCACGGCACGGTCGATACCGCGGTGGAGGCGACGCGACTTGGCGCCTACGACTTCGTCGAAAAGCCGCTGTCCCTTGCCAAACTGTTGCGCACCGTCGAGCGTGCTCTCGACGCCCGGTCGCGCCGACCCAGCGGAAAATTTGTCAGCAGCGGAGCGTCGGGCGTCACGGCCCCGGTTGGGCGCAGCCGCGCCGTCAGTCAACTGCGCGGTGAACTGAGCCGGCTGGCGGCCTACAGCGCGCCACTGCTGTTACTGGGGGAGTCTGGCACCGATCGCGAACAACTGGCGCGCTTCGTGCACCAGGCCGGTCCGTCGGCCGCTGGCCCGTTCGTAGTGGTCGATTGCCGCACGCTGCCGGCCGATACCGCGGTCGCGCTGCTGCTAGGCACGGACGCCGCGCAGCCCGGCCTGCTGGAGCAGGCACGCGGGGGCACGCTGTTTCTGGGCGACATCGAGGATCTGCCGGAGTCGACCCAGCGCCTGTTGAGCGGCCTGCTGGAGACCGGGCGCTTCACCCGCGGCGGCGGCGAATCGGTGCCGCTCGAGGCGCGCATCGTCTCGTCGGCGCGTCCGGGCATCGTCAACCGAGTGCAGGCAGAAGGATTCCGGCGCGATCTGTACGCCCAGCTGTCGGTGCTGATGGTGCGGGTGCCGTCGCTGCGTGACTATGCGGAGGACGTGCCCGAGCTGCTGCGCCATCACGTCGACTTGCTGACCGAGACCGAAGGTCTGCGTTTCCGGCGCTTCAGCGTCGCCGCACAAAACCGGTTGCGCAACTATCCTTGGCCGGACAACGCTCGTGAGCTGCGCAATCTCACCCGACGCTTTCTGCTCAACAGCGGACCGGAGGAAATCGGACTGGAGGAAGCGGAGCGCGAGCTGCAGGCGCAGACGCCGGCCGACGAACCGCTGGTCAAGCACGACTTGCTGGCGCTGCCACTGCGCGAGGCGCGCGAGCAGTTCGAGCGCGCCTATCTGCAGCAGCAGCTGATGTTGTGCAACGGCAAGGTCGGGCTGCTGGCCAAGCGGGTCGACATGGAGCGCACCCATCTGTATCGCAAGTTGCGCTCGCTCGGTATCGAGATCGGGCACGGCGCCGAGGAATAATCCGCGCTGCTGCTGATCGGCATGTTCGATGCCTGAGCCTATTGATCCACGCGGATCACCAGTGAGTCCAGGTCACTGGCCTGCAGCTGCTGACGCAGCTTGTTGAGCCTGGTCAGATCGTTGATCGGGCCGATGCGCACCCGATGCCAGACGTCGGCGTCCACCGCGACTCGCTGCACGGTGGAGTCGATGCCGAGCTTGGCGAGCTGGGCATGAATACGATCGGCCACGTCGACATCCCGATACGAACCGACCTGCAGGAAGTAAATCCCGGGCCGATCAACCTGGGCGGCAGGCGCGACGCGGCTGCCGCGCTCCTTCTCCGGCACCACGACTTCGAACTTCGGCAGCATTTGATAGAAGTCGTACTTGCCCTCGGCGCTGGCCGCGCCGGTGGCGGCGCCGCCCGCGGTCCCCACCTCGGCGCTGTCCACCGCGCTGGTCTTGTGCGGCGTCGGATGCGGCGCCTCCGCCGCCGTGTCGGCGCTGCGATGATCGGCGATATAGATCAGACCGGCGACACACAGCCCGGCGGCCAGCCCGAGTACAAACATCGGCAGCTGCACCCACTGCAGCCCTAGCCGTGAGCGCCGCGGGCGCTTGAAGTCACGGCCGGTGAGGCGGCGTGCGCTCACATGCTGTCCGGCGCCGACACGCCCAGTAGCGCCAGGCCGTTGCGCACCACATGGCGCACGCCCAATGCCAGCGCCAGACGCGCATTGCGCAGCGCGGCATCCTCCACCAGGAACGTCGCGGCGTTGTACCAGGTATGAAAAGTGTTCGCGAGCTCGCGCAGGTAGTGCACTAGCGCGTGCGGCGCGCGTGCGGTCGCGGCCTGACGTATCACGTCGGGATAGCGCGCCAGCTCCCGCAACACCGCTTGCTCATGCGGGCTGTCGAGTCGGCCGAGGTGCGTCAACGCCATGGCTGCATCGTACTCAAGTTGACGCGCGGTGAGCTGCTTCATGACGCTGGCGACGCGCGCGTGCGCGTACTGGATGTAGAATACTGGATTGTCGTTGGTGCGCGCCTTGGCCAGCTCAAGATCGAAGTCGAGCTGCTGATCGTGGCTGCGCATCAGATAGAACAGCCGGCAGGCATCGTTGCCGACCTCCGCGCGCAGCTGCCGCAGCGTGACGAATTGTGCTTCGCGCTTGCCCATGGGGATCTTGTCGCCGCCCCGAAACAGGCTGACGAACTGCATCAGACAGGCTTCCAGGCTCTCGCCCGGTTCGCCCATCGCTACCAGCGCGCCGCGCACGCGCGCCACGTAGCCGTGATGGTCGGCACCGAGCACGTCGATCAGGCGCGTAAAGCCGCGCTCGCGTTTCTGCAGATGATAGGCAATGTCCGGGGCGAAGTAGGTCTGCTGTCCGTTGGCCCGTACCAGCACCCGGTCCTCATCGTCGCCAAACTGACTGGCCCGAAACCACACCGCCCCGTCCTTGTCGTACAGCGCACCGCGCGATCGCAGCTTCTCGAGCGCATGCTCGACCGCGCCGCTGCGCACCAGCTCGCGCTCCGAGTACCAGCGATCGAACCGCACGCCGAAGCCGTTCAGATCGTCACGGATGTCGGCCAGCATCATCGTCAGCGCCAGGTCCAGCACGGCTGCGAAGCCTTGCGCTCCGAGCAGCTCGTGCATGCGGGCGATCAGCGCATCGACGTGTTGATCCTTGTCGCCGACCGGTGCGTCCGCTGGCAAGTCGCGCAGCAGCTGCGCGGCCGGACGCTGCAGCGCTGCTCCGTGGCTGCGCTCAAGCGTGGCAGCAATGTCCCGCACGTAGTCGCCACGATAACCATTGGACGGGAACGGCAGCGCCTCGCCGCGCGCTTCCAGGTAGCGCAGCCAGGTGCTGAGCGTGAGGATATCCATCTGGCGCCCGGCATCATTGATGTAGTACTCGCGATGCACGTCATGGCCGATGGCCGCCAGCAGGTTGCCGAGCGTCGCGCCGTAGGCGGCCTGGCGCCCGTGTCCCACGTGCAGCGGGCCGGTCGGATTGGCCGACACGAATTCCAGAATCACGCGCTCGCCGCCAGCGACATCCGATTCCCCGTAGCGCTCGCCTTGCTCCAGCACCCGACGCAGCACGGCGCTGTGGGCATCGCCCGCGAGCACGAAATTAATGAATCCCGCGCCGGCGACGCCGACCCGCGCGACCTGCGCGCTGGGCGGCAAGGCCGCGACGATCGCAGCGGCCAGCTCGCGCGCCGGACGTCCGACGCTGTTGGACAATCGCAGCGCGATGTTACTGGCGTAGTCGCCGTGGCTCGGATCGCGCGCGCGCTCGACCGAGATCCAGGAATGATCCACCGCCTCGGGCAGGACCGAACCGGTCAGGGAGGTCAGGGCCTCGCCAATCAGGCGCTCCAGCTCGCTCTTCAATGCACTTCCGATCGCTACGCTTAAGGGGCGGCGGCGAGTCTAACTGGACGCGTCACTGAATATCGATGGGGTCCACATCGAGCGCGTAGCGCACCCGACCGGCGCGCGCCAGTGTCTGCACCTGCGGCAGCCACTGATCGAGCAACCGATGCAACGGACCGCGCTCGGCGCTCTCGATCAGCAGCTGCGCGTGGTAGCGCTCGGCGCGACGAGCCATCGCCGAGGCCACCGGGCCGAGCAGGCGGACCGCGGCGGTGCTCGGGGCACATTGGCGGGCGGCGCTCAGGAACTTCAGCGCACCGTCGACTGAGCGCGCCGATGCACGCAGCACCGCCAGCCGGGCGAACGGCGGCCACTGCGCCGCGGCGCGCTCGGCCAGCGCCACCGCGGCGAATCTTTCATAGCCGCCCGATAGCAGGCTCTGCAGCAGCGGATGCTCCGGATATTCAGTCTGGATCAGCACCTCACCTTGCAACCGCTCGCGCCCGGCTCGCCCCGCGACCTGCACGATGGTCTGCGCGAGGCGCTCGGCGGCGCGAAAGTCGGTGCTGAACAATCCCTGATCGGCATTCAGCACCACTACCAGGGACACGCCGGGGAAGTGGTGGCCCTTGGTGATCATCTGGGTGCCCACCAGGATGCGAGCCTCGCCCGAGAGCACGCTGTCCACAATGGCTTCGGATCCGCCCGGACCGGCGGCCGTGTCGCGGTCGAGCCGTACCAGTGCGTGCGCGGCGCACAGTTCGCGCAGGCTCTCCTCGATGCGCTCGGTGCCTTGTCCGACCGGCTTGACCTCATGTCCGCAGCGCCGGCAGCGCGTCGGCAGCGGTTCGAGCCGGCCGCAATGATGGCAGCGCAGCTGGCCGGCGGCGCGATGCACGGTAAGTCGCGCATCGCAAGCCGGACACGGGGCGATCCAACCGCAGGCCGTGCACAGCAGTGTCGGTGCGTAGCCGCGGCGATTGATGAAAACCAGCACCTGACCAGCGGCGGCCAGGTGTCGGCGCATGGCATCGATCACCGGGGTCGCCAGGCCCAGATGCAGGGTATGGCTGCGCAGGTCGACCAGCGCCAGCCGCGGCGCCGGCGCCTGATCATTGCGGCGCGGAAGCACCAGGCCTTGATAGCGAGCCGCCTGCAGGTTGTGCAGGGTTTCGAACGACGGGGTGGCGGATCCCAGCAGCACCGGGATCGCCAGCTGGCGGGCGCGCACCAGCGCCAGGTCACGCGCCGAATATCGACAACCGCCGTCGTACTGCTTGTAAGAGCTGTCGTGCTCCTCGTCAACGACGATCAGCCCCAGTTGCGCCACCGGCGCAAACACCGCGGAACGGGTACCGAGCAGCACACGCGCGAGGCCCTGCCGGCAGGCACGCCAGGCCGCCAGACGCTCCGCGTCGCTCAAGCCCGAATGCAGCACCGCGACCGGCACGTCCAACCGTTCGCGACAGCGCTGCACCAGCTGCGGCGTGAGTCCGATTTCCGGAACCAGCAGCAGTACGCCGCGACCGCGTGCCAGCGTCCGCAGCGCGCATTGCAGATACACCTCGGTCTTGCCGCTGCCGGTGGCCCCCTGCAGCACCCAGGCGGCGAACTTGGCAGCGCCGGCCTCGATGCGTGTCACCGCCAGTTGCTGCGCTTCCGACAGCAGCGGTGCCGGCGCGGGCGAACCGATCCGAGGCTGGGGTAATGCGACCTCGGCATGGCGCTCGAGTCGCTCGATCCAGCCCCGTAAGCGCAATGTGCGCGCGGCCTCGCGCCAGCGCGGCCACTGCGCGGCGAGCCGATCGGCGTCTATCCCTTCGGGGGCGGCGGCGATCAGCGCCAGGAGTTCGCGTTGCCGCGCCGAGCGCGGCTGGGCTGCTGCAGTCAGCGCCTCGCGCCCGGCGGCGGTTGCACGCCACTGCTCGATCAGCGCCTGCGCCGGTCGCCCCTGTCGCAGGGCCGGGGGCAATGCCGAGGCGATCACTTCGCCGAGCGGGTGGTGATAGTAGTCGGAGGTCCACTTGAGCAGGCGCATCAACGCGGGGTCGAGCAGCGGCTGCGGATCGAGCAATTCGCGCACCGCTCGCAGTGCGCTGACGGCGACCGAGGGCTGCTCGGCGTGCTCGATGACCACGCCGATGGCCTCGCGGCGACCCACCGGCACGCGCACCCGGGCCCCAGCCGGGATGCACTCCGGGCTCAGGTTCGGCGGCGGCAGATACTCCAATGGACTACAAAGCGGTGCATTGATGGCGATCCGAAGCACCCTCGGAGCGACTACCTGGTTTTCCACAATCACTGTGGATAAGTCTGTGGACAAAGGCGCACGATGCTGTAGCACACGCGTTGTTTCAGGGCATATCTGTCGATTTGGTTAAATATTGAACAATCACAAATATTGACCATTATCAGTCACTTCTGCGCTTTGGCGGGCGCTTGGCCCGCGCTGCAGTAGAGCGGGACCTCGACGCCATGCCGCTTCAGCGCGCCAAGTGGATGATTTCGCGGACTTCCCAATCCATGTCGCGTGCCGGATCGGTTGTCAACCAAATGTGTTTCTACACCGTTGTGCAGACCAAGTGTCGGTCTGTAGGTCGCCTCCGACGAGTGCGGATGCCGTTGCATGGCTGCGTTTGCTAGTCTTGAGTGTCAAACGGTTGCTCTGCTCCCGCCCGGGAAGGCCCATTTGCGTGACTCGATCCAGGACGCGACCCGCGCTCTCGATGCGTTTTTGGCGAGCGTAGAACGCAAGGGCTTCAGAATCGCACAGATCGCGCTGCGTCACGAAGCTGACGCGCTGGATGTGGTGCAGGACGCCATGATGCAGCTGAGTTCGCGCTACGGGTCGCGGCCCGCTGCCGAATGGAAGCCATTGTTCTACCGCATTCTCGAAAACCGCATCCGCGACGTGCAGCGCCGGCGCAGCGTGCGCGGCCGGGTGATGTCCTACCTGCCGTGGCGCAACGATGACGATGAGGACATCGCTGACCCGATCGAGCAGGCCGTCGACCTTGCGCCGCAGCCCCCGGCGCAGCTCGAGGCCGATGAGGCCATGACGGCACTCGAGCAGGCGATCGCCGCGCTGCCCGAACGGCAGCGCCAGGCGTTCCTGCTGCGAAATTTTGAGGGGCTGGACGTCGCCGAGACCGCGGCGTCGATGAAGTGCTCGCAGGGCAGCGTCAAGACGCATTATTTTCGCGCGGTCCAGGCGCTGCGATCGAAGCTTGGAGACTTTCGGACATGAAGGCTGAACCGACCGATGAGGATAGCAGCGAATTCGAGCGGCGCACCCGTGTGCTGCTGCTGCAGAGCGCCGATGAACTGTCCGGCGCGGTGCGCTCGCGTCTGACGCAGGCGCGGCATGCCGCCTTGAGCGCGCCTCCGGCGCGCGCGCCGGCGCTGGCGTTGCGCTGGCTGCCGGCCGGGGCCGCGATCGCGGCCATGCTGGCTCTGTTGGTCGTGTACGTGCCACTCGGCAAGGGCACCATGGAGAATCCGGTCACCAACGCCGGCTTCGATGATATCGAAATGCTTACCGACACCGACTCCGTGCCGTTGAATGGCGATCAGGAAGTCGACTACGACTTCTACGAATGGGCGGCCGCCGAGGCCGGTGAAGGCGGACCGGCGCCTGCGGTCGGTTCGTGAAGCTGCGTGATTACGCCGTCATCGTCAGCTTGGGAGGTTTGTCGATGTTGCCGTCGGTCCACGCCGCGGACAACCCGGTCGACGATGGCCTGCTCGAGTTCCTCGGCTCGGTCGACACCGAAGACAAGAACTGGCATCAATACCTGGCGGACACCGATATCGACAAGGTGGCGCGGCGCGCCGCGCATGCCCGCGGTGACACCAGCGTGAACCCGCCGCCCTCAACGCCGCCCGCGAACAGCGCCACACCCAGTTCGCCCCCGGCCGCCAGCACCCCGCCCAGCAGTCCATCGGGCCCGAACAACCCGCCGCCGGTGCCGCGCACATGAAATCCCTGGTGACCTTGTGTGCGAGCCTGACGCTGATGGTGTGCGCGCCGCTGCCGGCGATGGCGCAGCAGCCCGAGGCTCCGTCCAGCAGCCTCGCCTGGTCGTCGCTCTCGAGCCCGCAGCAACAGGTCCTCGGTAAATTCCAGGGACAGTGGGATCAGCTGCCGCCGCAACGCCAGCAGGCCCTGGCGCGCGGCGCCGATCGCTGGTTGTCGATGTCGCCGGAGCAGCGCGAGGGCGCGCGTCAGCGCTTCCAGAGCTGGCAGCGCCTGCCGCCGGAACAACGCGCGCTGATCCGTCAGCGCTGGCAGCACTTTCAGAGCCTGCCCCCGGATCAGCAGCGCGCCGTGCGCCAGAACTATCGATACTTCTCGCGCTTGCCGCCGCAGCAGCGGGCGCAGCTGCGCGAGCGCTGGCTACATGCCACCCCGATGCAGCGCCAGCAGATGCTGCAGATGCAGCGCGCCCGCGTACGCGGACGCTGATTTTCACACCGACTTGACCGCCGCGATCAAGGCCGAGGCCGCGGCCTGTCCATCGCCGTACAGCATGCGCGTGTTGTCGAGGTAGAACAGCGCATTCTCGATGCCGGAGAAGCCGGCGCCCTGTCCGCGCTTGATGACGATGACGTTCTTGGCCTTGTCGGCATTGAGGATCGGCATGCCGTAGATCGGGCTCGACTTGTCGTTGCGCGCCACTGGGTTGACCACATCGTTGGCGCCGATGATCAATGCTACGTCGGCGGTCTCGAATTCGGCGTTGATCTCATCCAGATCCGCGATCAGATCGTAGGGCACACCGGCTTCAGCCAGCAGCACATTCATGTGTCCAGGCATGCGTCCGGCAACCGGATGGATCGCGAAACGCACCGTCACGCCCTTGTCGATCAGCAGTTGGCACAGCTCCCAGACCTTGTGCTGGGCCTGCGCTACCGCCATGCCGTAGCCCGGCACGACGATCACCTTCTGCGCGAATGCCATCATGACGCCGGCGTCGGTGGCCTCGATCGGCTTGAGGCTGCCGGTGACCTCGCCGCCCGCGGCGGCGGCGCCGGTATCGCCGAAGCCCGAGAACAGGACGTTGCCGAGCGAGCGATTCATGGCCCTGGCCATCAACTGCGTCAGCAGCGTGCCGGCCGAGCCGACCACGGTGCCGGCGATGATCATCGCGGCGTTGCCAAGCACGAATCCTTCGAATGCGACCGCCAGGCCGGTGAGGGCGTTGTACAGCGAGATCACTACCGGCATGTCGGCGCCGCCGATCGGCAGCGTCATCGAGAACCCGAGCAGCAATGCCAGCGCGAACAGGCCGCTGACCGCGCCGGCCGATTCATTCACGCCTGCCGCCACCAACCCGCCCAGGATCATCGCGCCGGCAAGGATCAATAAATTCAGGATCTGCTGACCGCCGAAACGCAGCGAGCGGCGGATCAATCCCTGCAGCTTGCCGAAGGCGATCAGGCTGCCGCTGAAGGACACCGCGCCGATGATGCCGCCGACCACCGCCAGGGTGGCGCCAGCGGTGCTCTGCGGTCCGCCGCGGTACAACTCGACCGCCGCGATCGCAGCGGCGGCGCCGCCACCCATGCCGTTGTACAGCGCGATCATCTGCGGAATGTTGGTCATCGCGACCCGCCGGCCGCTGATCCACGCGAGCGTCGAGCCCACTACGATCGCGGCAATGATCAGCGGGAAGTTACCCATGCCGGGGAACAGGAAGGTCGCCAGCGTCGCCACCAGCATGCCGGCGCCGGCCCAGAGGATGCCGCTGCGCGCGGTCACCGGCGAGCTCATGCGCTTCAGCCCCATGATGAACAGGAACGCGGTGAGCAGGTAGCTCGCCTGGATCAGCGCATCAGCGCTGACGTTGAACGGCATCAGTGCTTCCCCTTGGCGCCGCCGCCGCGGGCGCCGCTGGATTTGAACATCTCCAGCATGCGCTCGGTGACGGCGTAGCCGCCGACCGCGTTACCTGCAGCCAGCAGCACGCCGATGAAGCCGATGGTCTTCTCCAACGGCGTGCTGGCGGCGCCCAGCGCCACCATCGCGCCCACCAGCACGATGCCGTGCACGAAATTGGAGCCCGACATCAGCGGCGTGTGCAAAATCACCGGCACTCGCGCGATCACCTCGTAGCCGGTGAACGCGGCCAGCATGAATATGTACAGAGCGACGATACCGGTCATGTGCCCTCCACCTGCTTGCGCGTCGGCTCGTGTTTGATCGCGCCCTCGTGCGTCAGGCACGACTTCGCGAACACCTCGTCGTTCCAATCGATCGCGAGCGAGCCATCCTTGGCGATCGCCGGCTTGAGAAAATTGTAAAGGTTGCGGGCGTACATCTCGCTCGCATGGAATGCCAGCTGCGCGGGCAGATTCACCGGACCGACGATCTTCACGCCCTGGTGCTCGACGATCTTGCCGGGTTCGGTGAGCTCGCAGTTACCGCCGGATTCGGCCGCCATGTCCACGATCACCGCTCCGGCCTTCATGCGCTCGACCGCGGCGCGGCTGATGATGCGCGGGGCTCGCCGGCCGGGCACCGCGGCGGTGGAGATCACCGCATCGGCGAGGGCGATGCGGGCCTCGAGCACCTCCTGCTGCTTGCGCTTCTCCTCGTCGGTGAGCTCGCGTGCATAGCCGCCGGTGCCCTCGGCCGAGACCCCGGTCTCGATGAACTTGGCGCCGAGCGATTTCACCTGCTCGCGCGTGGCGCTGCGCACGTCGTAGGCTTCGACCACGGCGCCCAGGCGCTTGGCAGTCGCAATGGCCTGCAGGCCGGCGACGCCGACGCCGATGATCAGCACCTGTGCCGGGCGGATGGTGCCGGCCGCCGTGGTCAGCATCGGCAGGAAACGATCGAGAGTGTTGGCGGCGATCAGGGCCGCCTTGTAGCCGCCGATCGCGGCCTGCGACGACAGCGCATCCATCGACTGGGCGCGCGAAATGCGTGGCACGAACTCCATCGCGAACGCGGTGATCTTGCGCTCGCGCAACGCGCGCACCAGGTCGGTCTGCGCGTGCGCCTGCATGAAGCCCACCACCACCGTGCCGGCCTTGAGCGTCTGCACCTGCTCGATCGTCGGCGGCTGAACGGTCAGCAGCACGTCGGACGCGCGCAGCACGTCCTCGGCGTGCTCGCTCCACTCGACCTTCTTGAACAAGCCATCCGGGAATTGCGCGCTGACCCCGGCACTGCGCTCGAGCAGCACGCGCGCACCCAGCGCCGCAAACTTGTCGGCGATCTCGGGCACCAGGCTGACGCGCGTTTCTCCCGGCGCGCGCTCCTTCAGCCCGCCGATCGTGACTGGCATATTGCTCTCCCTACTGTGGCCGCCGCCCAACGGGGGCTGGTGTGCGTGCTGAATGGCGCACACGATTCCTTAATCGTTGAATTCTCGCACAATCCTGCCTTATCTTACAGATCATGAGTGACTCAATCGCAACAGCCGAGACAGATCTGACCGTTTTGGTGCCCCATACGGCGACTCACGGATTGTCGCAGATGGTCCTGCGCACCGATGTGGCCGGCATGCCGCTCGAGTGGATCGACTATCGGGAGGCCGCGCGGCTGTACCACCAGCAGCAGGTCGCCTATACCTGCGGCTCGCTGATCTACCGGCTATATGGCGGGGTCAATGCGGTCAGCGGCCGACGCACGGTGCTCGAGGTCAGCTCGATCGTATCCACGGTCGGGCATACCGGCAATCCGGGCAATACCCGCCACGACTACGTCCCGCCGCTCAACAACGAAACCCTGTTTCGGCGCGACGCCTTCGTGTGCATGTACTGCGCCGAGCGCTTTCCCGGTCGCGAGCTGTCGCGCGATCATGTGCGCCCCTTCAGCCAGGGCGGCCAGGATGTCTGGACCAACGTGGTCTCGGCCTGCCGGCGCTGCAACAACCAGAAGGCCTGGCGCACGCCCGAGCAAGCCAAGATGCAGCTGATCGCCGTTCCGTTTACCCCCACCTACGCCGAATACATCTTCCTCAAGGGACGGCGTGTGCTCACCGACCAGATGGAATACCTGCTGGCGCATTTTCCGCGCCACAGCCCGTTGCATGATCGCATCGCCCGTTGGTTGAGCTGACCTGCCCGCGCGAGCATCGCCGGTGGTCTACCTGATCGATGCTTCGGTGTATGTGTTTCGCGCCTGGTATTCGCTGCCGTCCGACATTGTCGATCCCGACGGCAATCCGACCCACGCGCTGTACGGATTTGCGCGCTTCCTGACCGATCTGCTGGAGCGGCGGCGGCCGGACTACGTTGCGGTCGCCTTTGATGAGAGCCATGGCCGCTGCTTCCGCCACCGGCTGTATCCATCCTACAAGGCCAATCGCGAGGCCGCGCCGGAAGCCCTGCGGCGTCAATTCGCGTTGTGCCGCGAGTTCTGCCGCCACCTCGGGGTGGCCGAATTCGCCAGCGATGAGTTCGAGGCCGACGATCTGATCGGAACGCTGACACGAGTGTGCCGCACGGACGGGGTGCGGGTTACGGTGGTGTCGTGCGATAAGGATCTGGCGCAGCTGATCGGCCCCGGGGACGTGTTCTGGGACTACAGTGCAGCGATCGAGTATCGCTACCAGGACATCGCGGCGCGCTTTGGCGTCTGTCCCGAGCGTCTGGCGGACTACCAGGCGCTGCGCGGCGACAGCGTCGACAACGTTCCAGGAGTACCCGGCATCGGCCCCAAGACAGCGGCCGCGCTCATGGGCCTGTTCGCCTCGCTGGAGGAACTGTTCGCTAGCTTGAATGCGATCGTGGCGTTGCCGCTGCGGGGTGCTGCCGGCTTGCCGGCGCGCCTGCAGCAGCACCGGGAGGCCGCCTATCTGGCACGCTCGCTTACGCGCATCGTGTGTGACGCACCGATCGGTGCGGCCAGGGCCGATCTGCAGCGGCGCGCGCCGGACCTGCAACGCGTCGCCGCGTTTTGCGGTTCCAATGGCTTTGGCACCCTGCTCAGCCGTCAGGCCGAGCGGCTCGAGCGCGCCATGCGCGCCGCGTGAGCGGCTAGGCTTTCTTCACCCAGACCTTGCACCAGCCGTTCGCATTCACCAGCTTGCCGGCAAAAATATTGCACGGCCGGTACGGATCCCCGGCCTTGCCCTGCAACTGCAGACAGGTATTGCACATCTGACCCGGCTGATAGGTGGGGAACTGCTTCGCATCGACCGTCTTGGCATCCTCGTGATACGACAGCGCCTGCGCCGTCGGATCGGTTGGCTTCACGTGCTCGGCTTCGGCCGCCTGCGCCGTACCGGTGGCACGCAATGCACCGGCCGCCCCGCACAACAGCACAAACTGCTTGAGGGCTTCGCGACGTGACTTGGAGATGGATTCGCTCATCGATGCATCCTCGTTGGCGGGCCGTTATGGCCGGGTTATGAGAGTAGATATAGTGTCACCAGTTCTGGGCCTTGGCGGTCGTCAGCGCAACGCTGCCGTCCGGTCGAACCGTCCTACAACGACATGATGCGCGCAGCTATGGTCGCATACGGGCGCGCGCAGCTTCCAGCCATGCGGCGCGCGTTGCCGTGCTGGATGCCATTCATTCTCATTCTCGTTTTCGCGTTGCTCAGCGCCTGCCACCAGGCGCCACGCACGCAGCTTCGCCCGGGGCCTGCGGTCCCGGCTGCCGAAAATCCGGGCGGCGCGCAGCTCGCGATCGATCCGGAGCAGTCGCAGGTGCTGATCCTGGTGTATCGGGAAGGCCGCATGGCCGCGCTCGGCCACAATCACGTCATCGCCGTGCGCGAGCTGTCCGGCACGGTGAGCGCATCGACCGACTTGAGCCAGAGCAGCTGGCAGCTCGCATTCCCGGTCGCGGCAATGAGCGTCGACGAGGCGCCGCTGCGTGCCTCGCTCGGGCCGGATTTTCAGACCACGGTTGACACCGTGGCGATTGCCGGTACGCGCGACCACATGCTCGGTCCGGCGTTACTGGATGCCGACCATTACCCGCGCATCACACTGCAGGCCGCCGGCGTGCACACCGACCCCGACGGCGTGCACGTCACGGCCCGCATCACGGTGCGCGATCACGTGGCGCAGATCGAGGTGCCGGTTAGCCTGCAACGCACCGCCGGACAGATCATCGTCAGCGGCGAATTCGATCTGACCCACGCCCAGCTCGGCCTGACTCCGTACAGTGTCGCGCTGGGAGCGCTGCGCGTGGCCGAACGCATGCACGTGCGCTTCCGGCTGCTCGCGCACTAATCGGTCGCGGCCAGCACCAGCGCGGCGGTGCCTTCGGGCGCCTGCAGCAGCACTCCGGCGCGTGGGTCCATGCCACGCGGCAGACGCACCGCCATGGGCACATTCAGCGCGCTCAGGCGCGAGCGCACGGCCGTGAGGTCGGCGCATTCGAATATCAGCAGCGGCGCATCGAAGATCTGCGGCGCGTGAAACGCCAGATCGAGGTGATCGCTGGTCAGCGGCAGGTGCGCGAACGGAGCCGCCTCCTGCTGAAGCGCAACGAAGCCGGCACGTTCCCAGAAGTCGCGCGCGCTGTGGAAGTCCGGTTGCGGCAGGCTCAGGTGCGAGAAGTAGCCGCACAGCGAAGCGGCGTGCACGCCGCGGTCCGCCGGCGAGTAGGTGCGCGCTTCCAGCAGCGTGATGGCGTGGCCGCCGGGGTCGCGCAGTCGCAGCTGATGCAGCGCGTCCTCGCCGAACTGCGCCATCTCCGGCACGAACCGTCGCTCGCGCAACCCTTGCTGCGCGAGCCATAGCTGCGGCAGCACGAAGGTCAGCGTCGGGGATGGCATGTCGCGCTGGTGCAGGCCCAGCGGCACGCGCCCGTCGCTCAGCACGCCGTAGCGGTGGCTGAAGGCATCGCCGGTGATCAGCTGCGAAAAACCCAGTCGCTCGTAGTGCAGTACCGATGAGGCGATATCCGGCGTGGCAATGCCGAGCTCGAGAAAGCGGCCGAACATGTCAGTGCCCGGACGGGATCGCGGTCCAATCAGGGCTGCCGCGCAGGATCAGCCGTGCCAGCGCGGCGGCGTGGTCAGCGCGCTCATTGAGTGCCGGCACGTAGTCGAAGCGTTCGCCGCCGGCCTGCAGGAACTGATCGCGGCCGGTGATCGCGATCTCCTCCAGGGTCTCCAGGCAATCGGTCGCAAAACCCGGGCACACCACGCTGACGGCGCGGATGCCACGGCGCGGCAGCTCACGCAGCGTGCGGTCGGTGGCCGGCGTGAGCCAGCGATTGGCGCCGAAGCGCGATTGAAAACTCAAGCTCCAGTCACGTGGCGCCAGGTCGAGCGCCGCCGCCAATTGCACCGCGGTTTGGCGGCATTGATCGGCATAGCGATCGCCGCGGGCAACGAACGCCTGCGGGATGCCGTGAAACGACATCAGCAGATGAGTATCGCGGCCGTGGGCGCGCCAATGGTCGACCAGACTGGCGGCCAGCGCGCTGATGTAATCCGGATCGGCGTGATAGCCGGGGATGCAGCGCAGTTCAGGCAGCGTGCGCCACCGCTGCAGCGCACGGGCCACCTGGTCGTATACCGCTCCGGTCGTGCTGCCACTGCTCTGCGGGAACAGCGGCAGCACGATCAGGCGCTGTACTCCGGCATCGCGCAGCGCCGCGAGCGACGGCGCGACATACGGCGATGAGTATAGAAACGCCTGCTCGACGCGCACCGCGCCGCGCAGCGCTGTCAATTCGCGCTCGAGTGCGGCGCGCAGCCGGGTGGTGTTGATCAGCAGCGGCGAGCCCTCGTTGTGCCAGATCTGGCGGTACTTGTGCGCGCTGCGACGGGCGCGAATTGGCAGCACCAGTCCATACAGCAGCGGCCACCAGACGATGCGCGGCAGTTCCACCACGCGCCGGTCGGACAGGAATCGGCGCAGAAAGCTGCGCACTGCCGCGGTACGCGGCTGCTGCGGCGTGCCGGTGTTGACGATCAGGACCGCGGTGGCGGCAGCCGCGCTCGGGGCGACGCTCATGGCGCTCGACGCATTCACATGGGTGCGCGGCTGGGGCTGCGGCTAGCCGATGTGCTGCGCCAGAAACGCATTGGTGAAGCTGCGTGCCTGGGCGGTCGCGGCCGCGTCGTAGTGATCCGGACGATCATCGTTGGCGAACGCGTGCCCGGTCGGATAGATGTGGATTTCGCCTTGCGGATAGGCCTTGCGCACCGCCTCGACTTCGGTCGGCGGAATGCTCGGATCGCGCTCGCCATAGTGCAGCAGCGTTGGACAGGCGGGCACTTTGGGCAGCAGCGCCGCGATATGCCCGCCGTAGTAGCACACCGCCGCGCCCAGTGGTACCTCGCAGGCCGCCGCCCAGGTCAGCATGCCGCCCCAGCAGAAGCCGATCGTGGCAACACGGCCGGAGCGGCGCGCCACCGCCGCGCAGGCGGCGATATCCAGCAGCGCCTTGGTGTTGTCGATCTGCTTGCGCGTGCCCATGGCCTGCTCCATGTCTTCCTTCGAATAGCCGAGCACCAGCTTGCGCCGCACGCGATCAAATAGCGCCGGGGCCATGGCCAGATAGCCGTCGGCAGCGTAGCTGTCGGCGGTGCGCGTGACCCAGGGTGTCAGTCCAAAGATCTCCTGCACGATCACTACAGCGCCGCGCGTGCGCGCCGGCGGACTGGCGATGTAGACCGAGAATTCATGGCCATCGCGGGCCATCAGCGTTTCGTAGCGACTCACGCGCGCTCCAGGATCGCGGTCACGCCCATGCCACCGGCGGTGCAGGCCGAGGCGATGCCGCGCTTGGCTTGCGGGTCGAGCGACAGCAGTTTGCTCAGCCCGCCGAGGATCCGGGCGCCGGTGGCGGCGAATGGATGCCCGATCGCGACGCTACCGCCCTTGACGTTGAGTCTGGCCGGATCGATTGCCCCGAGCGGCTCGGGCAATCCCAGCCGCTCGCGGCAGTAGTCCGGCGACTGCCACGCCTTGAACAGGCACAGCGGCACGGCCGCGAACGCCTCGTGGATCTCGTAGTAGTCGAAGTCGGACAGATGCAGACCGGTATCGCGCAGGATCGAGGCCACCGCGTAGGCCGGGGCCATCAGCAGGCCATCCTTGCCGCTGGCGAAGTCCACCGCCCAGGTCTTGCCGGCGCGCATGAAGGCCAGCACCGGTAGATGATGCGCGGCGGCCCAGCTTTCAGAGGCCAGCAGTAACGCCGCCGAGCCATCGGTCAGCGGCGTGCTGTTGCCGGCGGTCAGAGTGCCGCTGCCGCTCAGGTCGAACACCGGTTTGAGCTTGGCAAGCTTGTCGGGCGAGGTGTCGGCACGCACATTGTTGTCGGCCTTGAGGTCGCGGTACGGGACCACCAGGTCGTCGTAGAAGCCATCGTGCCAGGCGGCCGCCGCTTTCACGTGGCTCTCGTAGGCGAGCTGGTCCTGTTCCTGGCGGCTGATATTCCAGGTCTTGACCATGAGCTCGCAGCTCTGACCCATCGACAATCCGGTGCGCGGTTCCACCACCGCCGGCAGCACTGGCTTTAAGTCGCGGCGGCGCAGGCCCAGCCACGGCCCGACCCGCGCGCCGAAGCTGCGGCCGCGCGCGCTACGCAGCAGGCGCTGCTGAAACGAGCGCGGATAGACCACCGGCGGGTCGCTCAGATTGTCTACGCCGGCGGCGATGCCGGCGTCGATCTGTCCCAGCGCAATCTTGTTGGCGATCAGGATGGCGGCCTCGAGGCTGGTGCCGCAGGCACGCTGGACGTCAAGACCGGGCGTCTCCGGGTCCAAGCTGGTGGCCAGAACCGACTCACGAGTCAGGTTGTAATCCTTGGAATGCTTGATCACCGCGCCGGCAATCACGTCGCCGAGCCGCTTGCCCTGCAGATCGAAGCGCTCGACCAGCGCCCGCAGCGAGGCTGTCAGCAGCTCCTGGTTGTCGGTACCGGCGTAGGCGGTATGCGAACGCGCGAATGGAGTGCGCACGCCGCCGACGATGGCAACGCGTCTGGGGCTATTTCCGATCTGCATGGATCGCCTCGTGCGGTCTGATTCGGCAGCAATGCTCGGCAGGCCACTAGAATGCCACGCTCCGATGGGCGCGGTCACTCACGGCATCGGCTGCGCATTGCGGCGCCTGCTGCCGGGCAGGCAAGATGCCGCGTTGGCCGGCTCCCCAGCGCCGTCGTTACCGGCAGCGGCCCGTCAATCACTGGAGGACTCGTGGCAGACAGGGTGGTCGATCGCGTGTATGAGCGCCGGCTGGCTGCGCTGGTGAACAGCCGCGAGCAGCGCTTGATACTGCGCGGTCGGCGTGGGCTGGAGCGCGAGTCACTGCGGGTGAGCGCCTCCGGGTGCATCGCCCAGACCCCGCACCCGCAAGCGCTGGGCTCGGCGCTGACCAACCCGCATATCACCACCGACTACTCCGAGGCCCTGACCGAGCTGGTGACGCCGACCTTCGAGGACAACCAGCAACTGCTGCAGTATCTGCGCGATTTGCATCAGTTCGTGTACGCCCATCTGGGCGATGAGCTGCTGTGGGCGACCTCGATGCCCTGCATCGTCGGTGGGGACGATGCGGTGCCGATTGCGCGCTTTGGCGATTCGTTCCAGGGACGCGTCAAATATATCTACCGCCACGGCCTGCTGGTGCGCTACGGCGGCATGATGCAGGCGATTTCCGGGGTGCACTTCAACTACTCGGTACCGGAGGCGTTCTGGCCGTTGTACGCCGAGATCTGCCAGGTGCGAGCGGGTCAGGATTTCATCTCGGCGCGCTATTTCGACCTGCTGCGCAACTACCGCCGCCACGGCTGGATCGTGACCTATCTGTTCGGTGCGTCCCCGGCTCTGTGCCGCTCGTTTCTGCAGGGCCGCGACCCTGGGGATCTCGAGCAACTGCCCAACGACACGCTGGTCGGACGTGAGGCCACCTCGCTGCGCATGAGCGACATCGGCTATCGCAACCGGGCGCAGGCCGCCGAGGCGGTATCGTTCAATACGCTGGAGGAGTATCTGCGCGACCTGCGGCGCGCGGTGCACCTGCCGCATCCGCCGTTTCTGGCGCTCGGGGTCAAGGTCGATGGCGAGTACCGGCAGCTGTCCGGCAACGTGCTGCAAATCGAGAACGAGTACTACAGCTACGTGCGGCCCAAGCGCGCACTGCGCGCCGGTGAGCGCACCATCCATGCGCTGGCGCGCGCCGGCGTCGAGTACATCGAGGTGCGCACGCTCGACAACAGCGCGTTTGATCCGGTGGGCGTCAATCTGCGCAAGCTGTACTTTCTCGAGGCGCTGCTGCTGCTACTGCTGTTCAAGGACAGTCCGCCGATCGACGATCGCGAGGAACAGGCGATCGATCGCAATCACCTGCGTGTGGCGCGCTATGGCCGCCGCGCGGGTCTAACGCTGGAGCGCGACGGACGCGAACTGTCGATGCACGACTGGAGCGCCGAGCTGCTCGATTGCATGCAGGGGGTGTGCGAGCTACTGGATGCGGGCCATCCGCAGCGACCGTACACCGGGGCGTTGAAGGAGCAGCGCGAAAAGCTTGCCGACGTGGTACAGACCCCGTCGGCACGTCTGCTGCACGACCTGCGGGCGGCCGAGGGCTGCTTCGCGACGCTGGCGCTTGAGATGTCACGCGCGCACAAGGAATTTATGCTCGGGTCGATGCCGCGCAACGAGTCGCGCTGGCGCGAGTTCGAGCAGCAGGCGCGCGAATCGCTGCAAGCGCAGCAAGCCCTGGAGGCGGCACAGCGTGGGAGCTTTGATGACTATCTGGCCAAATACCTGGCCGATTGAACGGCGAGCGTAGCAGAGGCTCGCATGCATAGGATTCATCGGCTGCTGGTAGCCAATCGCGGCGAGATCGCGGTGCGGGTGATGCGCGCGGCCAATGAGCTGGCGATCCCGACGGTCGCGATCTACTCGCAGGAGGATCGCTTCAGCCTGCATCGTACCAAGGCCGACGAGGCCTACCTGGTCGGGGAAGGCAAGAGCGCCATCGATGCCTACCTCGACATCGCCGACATTTTGCGGGTGACGCACGAGGCCGGGGCCGATGCCATCCATCCTGGCTACGGCTTCCTGTCCGAGAATCCGGAATTTGCCGCGCGCTGCGCCGAGGCCGGCGTCCTGTTCATCGGTCCGACCCCCGACACGATGCGGCTGCTTGGCAACAAGGTCAGCGCGCGCAACCTCGCCGTCAGTGCCGGTGTGGCGGTGATGCCGGCGACGCCACCGCTGCCCGCCGACATCGAGCACTGTCGGCAGCTGGCGAGCGCGGTCGGTTATCCGGTGATGCTCAAGGCCAGCTGGGGCGGCGGCGGGCGCGGCATGCGCGTCATCGAAGACGATGCGCAGCTGGCCGAACTGTTGCCGGTGGCACGGCGCGAGGCTCGGACCGCTTTTGCCAACGATGAGGTCTACCTCGAGCGGCTGGTGCGGCGCGCGCGTCATCTGGAAGTGCAAATCCTCGGCGACCGATACGGCAACCTGGTGCATCTGTTCGAGCGCGATTGCACCGTACAACGACGCAATCAGAAAGTGGTGGAGCGCGCACCGGCGGTGTTTCTGAGCGAGGCTGCGCGCGCCGAGCTGTGCGAATCGGCCTTGCGCATCGGGCGGGCAGCCCATTACAGCAACGCCGGCACGGTCGAGTTTCTGCAGGACGCAGACAGCGGCCAGTTCTATTTCATCGAGGTCAACCCGCGCATCCAGGTCGAGCACACCGTGACCGAGTGCGCTACCGGTATCGATCTGGTGAAAGCCCAGATTCGCATAGCCGACGGCGAGCGCATCGGCGATGCCGCCAGCGGCGTGCCGCCGCAGGATCAGATCCGCATCGTGTCGCACGCACTGCAGTGCCGCGTGACCACCGAGGATCCGGAGAACAACTTCACGCCCGATTACGGTCGTATCACGGCCTATCGCACCCCGGCCGGTTTCGGCGTACGGCTCGATGCCGGCACCGCTTACACCGGCGCCATCATCACGCGCTGGTACGACTCGCTGCTGGTCAAGGCCACCACCTGGGCGCCGACGCCGGAGGAGGCGATCGCGCGCATGCACCGGTCGCTGTGGGAGTTTCGCATCCGCGGCGTCACCACCAACCTGCGCTTTCTGGACCAGATCATCACCCACCCGCGCTTTCAGCGCGGTGAGTACACCACGCGCTTTATCGATCAGACGCCGGAGCTGTTCAGCTCGCCGGAACGGCTCGATCGCGCGACCCGCATCCTGAGCTTTCT
>DASXYW010000077.1:0-4899 GCA_036502265.1 Steroidobacteraceae bacterium
TATTCGCAATCGCAAGGTCGGGCCGGTGCTGGCAACGGCGCTGGTCGCCAGCAACATGGTCGGCTCGGGCATCTTTTTGTTGCCGGCCACGCTGGCGGCTGTCGGCAGCATCACAGTGATCGGCTGGCTGCTCGGAACCGCCGGCGCGCTGCTGATTGCGGTGGTGCTCGCCAAGCTCAGCCAGGTGTCACCGCAGCCGGGCGGTCCGTGCGCCTATGCCGATGAGGCGCTCGGGCCGTACTTCGGCTTTCAGACCAGTGCGCTCTACTGGCTGTCCTGCCTGACCGGCAATGCCGCGGTCGCGATCGCGGTGACTGGCTACCTTGCAAGTTTCCTGCCGCAGCTGGCGCAACCGCTGCCCGCGGCATTTGCTACCACCGGCATCATCTGGTTGTTGACGGCGGTCAACATCTTCGGGCCGCGGCGGGTGTGCCAAACCGAGACGCTCGCCATCATCGTCGGTCTGGTGCCGATCCTGCTGGTGGCAATCGGCGGCTGGTGGTACTTCGATGGCCGGCTGTTCGCGGCGTCCTGGAATGTACAGCACCAGCCGGCCCTGCGGGTTGTGCCCGAATCGCTGGTGCTGCTGTTCTGGGCATTCCTCGGCATCGAGAGTGCCTCGATCGCCAGCGCGGTGGTGGACAATCCGCGCCGCAACGTGCCGTTGGCGACGATCGCCGGTGTGCTGGTCGCGGCGCTGATCTACGTGACCTCATGCACCGTGATCATGGGGCTGATTCCGGCCGCCACCCTGGCACGCTCGACCGCGCCGTTCGCCGATGCCGTGCGCGAGGTGCTCGGTCCGGTCGCGGGGGGTCTGGTGGCGCTGGCCGCGCTGATCAAAGCCGCGGGCACGCTCGCCGGCTGGATACTGGTAACCGCGCAGACCGGCAAGGCGGGCGCGGATCGCGGCATGTTCCCGAGCATTTTCGGCCGCGTGGACCGTCACGGTATACCGGTATTGAACCTGCTGCTGACAGCGGTGGTTGGGACCGTCATGGCGTTTGCGACCATGTCGCCCACCCTCGGTGAGCAATTCGGCGAGCTGATCGAGGTGTCGGTGCTGCTCAGCATGTTGCTGTATGTCTATGCCTGCATTGCGGTGCTGCTGTATCGGCGCTGGCTGCCGGCGGAACGCTCACTCGAGGGCTACCGTTTGCCGGCCGGCGCGGCACTGCTGTTCTGTGTGTTGATGTTTGCTTACGCGGGGGTCAAGTTGCTGCTGGTCACCGCCGTCCTGATGCTCGCTACCATCCCACTGTACGGGCTGCGGGCGCGCCCGCGAGAACCGAGCCTCGGATGACGGTGCGCCTGAGAAGTGCAACGCTTCAGGGCCAGGACGTGAGGCTGCAGTTCGACGACACCCGACCCGACCTGACGCTGTCACTGTTCTGGCTGCGCGATCACGACACCAGTGCCGATGCCCTGCACCCCGAGACGCAGCAGCGCCTGATCGAGACGGCGGCGATTTCACCGCAGATCGCGGCGCAATCGGTCGGGCTGGCGCGCACCGGCGGCGCGCTGCGGGTGCAGTGGGCGCCGGATGGCCGGGAAAGCCTTTACGACACGCAGTTCCTGGCGGCGCTGCGAGCCGATCCCGAGGCGCTGCCGATCGAGCGCACGCTGTGGGATCGCGACCGCATCACACGGCAAGTGCCCCAGCTCGCTTACGCGGCCGTCATGGCCGACGATACCGGGCTAAAGGATTTCCTCGAGCAGGTGGCGCGCTTCGGATTCTGTTTCGTCAACGGCGTGCCGGCCACTCCCGAGGCGACCTGTGCCGTGGCCGAGCGCGTGGCCTACATTCGCAGCACCGTCTTCGGCGGCTACTATGATTTCACCGCCAACCTGGAACACAAGGACACCGCCTATACCTCGATGGCCATCGGACCGCACACCGATGGCACCTACAGCCTGGATGCGCCCGGCTACCAGATGTTTCACTGCCTGGCCGCCGAGTGCAGCGGCGGGGAGAACGTGCTGATCGACGCCTTCCAGGTTGCCGCGATCCTGCTGGCGCAACACCCCGAGGACTATCAGGTGCTGCGCACTGTCGAGATTCCGGGACGCTACCTGGATCACGAGCGCGGCATTCAGCTGATGGCGCGCCGGCCGCTGTTTCGCCACGACTCCTCCGGTGCGCTGGTACAGGTCAGCTATAACAATCACGACCGCGCGCCGTTCGTGCTGCCGCTCGAGCAGCAACATCGCTTTTACCGTGCACTGAGCCGATTCGCCCGCCTGTGCGAGCAGCCGACGCTGCATTACCGGCGACGGTTGCTGCCGGGCGCGCTGCTGCTGTTCGACAATTGGCGGCTGCTGCATGCACGCGATGCCTATGCCGGCTACCGCCGGCTCGCCGGGGCCTACCTGAATCGCGAGGACGTGGAGAGCCGCCTGCGCGTGCTCAGAATCCGCGCCGGCGAGGCGGTGTGATCAGTTCTGCGCCAGCCACAGGATTGTGCCGTCGGTCGAGATATCGCCGAAGGTCATCACGTCGATCTTGGTCGGGGAGACAAGGTACAGCGCCGCCGACGAGTTGGTGATGCCGCTCAATGTCATCGAGCCAAATCCACGGCCGTTGCTGGGATCGATCGCGAACTGTCCGCTGGTGTAGGTACTGGACAGCACACCGAAGGCGAGCGTGACGGTCGGGACCAGCACGATCGGTCCTGGTGACTGCACGAACTGCGAACCGCCGACGAAGTAGCCAAGCAGCGTGTCCGGATAGATGCCGCCGGCCGGCAGGTACTGCGCTTCCAGCACCCCGGCATTGCCGGAGGGACTGCCTAGTTCAATCACATAACCGTCGCCGATGCCATCCAGATACAGCACGAAGTTGCGTGTCCCGCTCGCGTCGGTCAGCCCGAGCGTCGCGCGCCCGCTGGGCTGGATCTGGTAGGGCTGCGCGCTGTAGAGGGTGTTGGCGACGCCGGTGTTGCGAAACGACACATCGAGTATGCCGTTGATGGTAGCGGCCGCGGCGTTGCCACCGGACAGGCGTCCGAGCGTCATGACGGTGATCGGCTCGATGCCGTTACCAACGGCGCCCCACAGGCTGATGATCGACGAGCCTGAGGCCAGCGCCCCGTTATCGAAGCTGGTACCGCCGCCGGCATTGCCGACCTGTGGACTCATGTAGCCGCTCGAGCGCAACGAGCCGACCGTGGAATCCATATTCACGAGAAACGTCTTGGTCGAATTGGTCAGGTAGTAGGTGTAGGTCGAGATCTCGCCGCCGGCCGTGAGGTTCGCGGTCCCGCGCCCCGTGGCATCGGGCGCGCTGAAACTCCCGGTGAGCAGCGCGTCGGTCAGCGCCGGCGTGGCGTTGGAGTCGGTCAAACCAGCGCTGATGTTGCCGGAGGAGTCGCTAGTGAAGCGACCGACACTGCCGGTGTGCACGGTGTCGGGCTCCTGATTGGCGACCGTCGTCAGGCCGAAAGCGTAATTGCCGATCGGAGGATTGGGCGTAATGGTACTGGTGTCGAGTCGCCGCATTTCGCCCGAGGCCGAATCCGAGCCCGAACCGATCAACTGCAGGCGCGCGTAGTTCAGGTTGCCCTGGCTGTCCGGCGGGGTGAGCGAGAAGTTGTACTGGATCTGTGCGCTGGTGGAGTTCAGGAACACCGTGCCGGAGTTGGTCTGCCGGTTGGTGCACACGCTGGTGGCATCCAGCGGTTCCTTCGGCGTCGTGCGGTGGCCGTCCTTGTAGTCGGTCTCGCCGGTGATGTTGCCGTTGCTGTCCACGGTGATGCTGCCGGCATGGGTCATCGGTCCGCCGCCGCGAAACCCGGATACGACGAAGGTGTAGGTGCCCGTCAGCAGGCAGGTGGTCTGGCCGTTGACCAGCATGGTGATGGTCTGGCTGGCAGCGCGGCCCAGAGCGTCCGTGACCGAGACGGTGAAGGTGTAGCTGCCGGCTGCGGTCGGGGTCCCGGACAACGCCGTGATCGAGGTGGTACTGCCATTGAGGACGATGCCCGGCGGCAGTGTGCCGGTGCTGGTCCAGGTGAAATTGGCCTCGCCGCCGTCGACCGCGATGGGCGCGCCATAGGCGACGTTGACATTGCCGGGAAACAGCTGCACCGGCTCCATCACCGGCGTGCCCAGCACAATAAGCGTGACCGAGGCTGCCGTGGCCGTATTGGCCACCGAGATCGCGGTGATGGTGGCATCGACTGCACCGTTGGCGGAGGCAGGTGCGTTGTAGGTCACGGTGGCAGGAGTGATGGCGGTGAGGGTGCCGGCTCCGACGAGCGACCAGGTGACGCCGGCATTGTTGACGTCCGAGGTCACGCTGGCGCCGACCGCGATGGTGGTACCGGCCTGTATCTGGGTCACGCTGCCAGGCGTGGTCAGCGTCACGCCGGTGCCCACGCCAACGCTGCCCTGCACGCTGCGGTTGGTGCTCTGGCAGGCCGCGAGTGCGAGGCCTAAGCTCATGGGCAACAGCAGGAGTCTGGCCAGGACGCGCATGCGCCCCAGCGATCCAGGTCGAATCACGGTCAAAAGCTTCTCCTCAAATCACGGGTGCGCCCGTGGCCCCCGAGCTCATTATCGGGCGCGCATGGCGCCCATAGCATAGCGACAGTCCGGCCCTGATTTTAGTTCAACGCAGCGCAGCGCAACGCCCGCCGCTGCCGCCGCAGCTGCCATGCGAGCGCCACCGCCAGGACTGCCAGCCACAGGGGTGCGAAGCCGCCGGCGCCGGTCGCGGCTGCCAGCGCCGACTTGATCGTGACGCTGCCGGTGGCAGTGCGGCCGACGTCATCGGTGATCGTCAGAATGGCGGTGATCGAGCGGAACGAGGGTATCACCAGCGTGGCGATGGCCTGGTTGGCATCGATCAACTGACCGCTGGTGGATGGATCGGTGGTCCACAGATAACTGACAATGGCA
>DASXYW010000078.1:0-10914 GCA_036502265.1 Steroidobacteraceae bacterium
CGCCAGCTCAGGTCCGCCGCGCTGACTTGCAGGGCCGCGATCGCGTTGGCAAAACGCGCGCCGTCGACATGCACCTTGAGCCCGTGCGCGTGCGCCACCGCGCAGATGGCGGCCAGCTCCTGCGGGCGGTACAGGGTTCCGAACTCGGTCGGCTGGCTTAAGGTGACGGCCTTGGGCCGGGGGAAGTGCAGGTCGTCGCGCTCGCGGATGCGCTGCGCCACCGCCTCGGCGGTGAGCTTGGCGCCGGCCCCAGGCAGCGGCAGCAGCTTGGCCCCGCCGCTGAAGAATTCCGGGGCACCGCATTCATCCACCTGCACGTGCGCGAACTCGTGACAGATGATGCCCTGGAAGCTGTGCGCCAGGTGCGCCAGCGACAGCGCGTTGGCGGCGGTGCCGTTGAACAGGAAGTAGACCTCGGCCTGCTCGTGCTCCAGCAGGCGCCGGATCTGCGCCGCGGCACGCTCGGTCCAGGGATCATCGCCGTAGCTGGGAGCGTAACCAGCATTGGCCGCTGCCAGCGCCTCCCAGGCCTCCGGGCAGATGCCGGCGGTGTTGTCGCTGGCGAACTGCCACCCGGGTATCACCGGCGTCGGAGCTTGCTTCATGCTCGCACAGGCTAGCGCAGTTCACGTACGCTTGTGGCCCATGTACGCCCTGGCCATCCACGGGGGTGCCGGCGCCCTGCCGCGCGTACCCTTCAGCTCCACGCGCGAGCAGTCCTATCGTTCCGGTCTGCTGGCCGCCCTGGCTGCCGGCGAGCAGGTGCTCAAGGACGACGGTGCGGCGCTGGATGCCGTGCAGGCGGCCGTCATGGCGCTCGAAGATGATCCGGCCTTCAATGCCGGGCGCGGCGCGGTGCTGACCGCCGACGGCACGGTGGAACTCGATGCCGCCATCATGGACGGCACCGACTTGCGCGCCGGCGCGGTGGCACAGATCCGGCACGTGCGCAATCCGGTACTGCTCGCGCGCCAGGTACTGGACGACGCCGCGCACGTATTCCTGGTGGGCGATGGGGCCGAGCGTTTCGCCCGGGACGCCGGTATGGCCATGGTGGCAAATGAATATTTCATTACCGCCGAGCGTCGGCAGCAGTTTCAAGCCCAGCGACCGGGCGAGGCGGTGGACCTTGATGAGCCGCCGCTGGGTACCGTCGGGGCGGTGGCTTGTGACCGCGCCGGGCGGCTGGCGGCAGCCACTTCGACCGGCGGCACCGCCGGCAAGCGGCCCGGCCGGGTCGGCGATTCGCCGGTCATCGGGGCCGGAACCTACGCCGACAATCAGACCTGCGCCGTTTCGACCACCGGGCACGGTGAGTGGTTCCTGCGCACGGCCCAGGCCTATGACATTGCTGCGCGGTTGCGCTATGGCGGCGGCCGGCTGGGCAGCGCGGTGGCTGTGGCGATCACGCGACTGACGGGTCTTCAGGCCGCCGGTGGACTGATCGCGGTCGCCGCGACTGGCGAGATCGCCATTGGCCGCAACACTCCGATCATGTTCCGCGCCAGTGTGCGCGCGCACGAAGCCGCGCAAGTGGAGATCTATTGATATTGGCTCGTGGCGCGGCGGCGTCGCGCTGCGATCAACGATGGGTGCGCTGATCCCGCACTTGTTTGGCGGCTGTCGGTGTTTGGCGACTTATGTCAACCAAGCGCCGCCTTTCTCAGGCATGGCAATTTTCAATTCAGCGGCCGCGCCAAGACCCCGGAAAAGGCCCTACAATATGACTCCAACCCCCGCAGGAAAAAGAACGACGGAATGGTGCCTTCGCCGATCCAGCGCTCCGCACTGAGCAAGCTGATCCCGATTTTTGTCGCGGCCCTGGTGCTCGGGCTGCTGGCGCATTCTGCGCCCACCGCGGAGCGCCCCTCCGCGCAAACGCTGGTCGATGAGGCCGCCCTGTCAGCGCGGATCGATCCGGAGCTGAGCCGCCGCCAGGCGGAGGCCGCGCTGGAGCAGCTGCGGCGTGAGCCCGACGCCAATCTACAGGTCCGCGCCCGGCTGTCGCTTTGTGACTACTACTCGGAACGCGATCAGGCGCAGGCGCAACAGCAGATCGCTGCGGCCACGGCGCTGCTTGCGCAAGTCACGCGCCCGGGTCTGCGCGCCGGCGTACTCAACTGCCAGGGCGAAGTGCTGCAGACCGCCGGTCAGAACAATGAGGCCAGCGAGATCTATCGGCAGGCGGTCGCCATTGCCACGCAGACCCATGACGACCAGATGCTTGGCGAGGTGCTGTTCTCCAGCGGCTACCTGCGCGGCCTGCGCGGAGAGTACGCCGCCGGGCTGAACGAGCTGCGCCACGCACAGACGTTGTTCGAGCAGCAGAACATGCCGCAGCATGCGCTCGCCGCACTCGACAGCATCGCGATCATCTATAACCGCATGGGTGACTATGCCGAGGCCGCGCACCTGTACGAGCGCGCACTCGATGCCCAGCGCAAGGCCGGCATGAAGCGCGAACAGGCGGTCACGCTGCACAATCTGGCGCGCGTGCACGAAAACCTGCAGGAGTGGGATGCCGCGCGTCTCGAGTACTCATCTTCGCTCGACCTGAGCCGCCAGCTCGACTATGTACGCGGCGAGGGCTACGCGCTGCGCGGACTGGCCACGGTGGCCAATGCCCAGGGCGATCCGAACGCTGCGATGAGCCTGCTGGATCGTGCCGCCGATGCGCAGAAGCGCACACCCGATGCGCGGTTGCTGGCGCAGATCCAGCTGACACGCGGCAACGCACTGCATCAGTTGCATCGCCTCAAGGACAGCAGCGCGGTGCTGCAGCAGGCGCTGCTGGTGTTTCGCCAGGCCGATTCGGTCGGCGAGATGGCGCCCACTTATGATGCGCTGGCGGCCGTGTCCGCCGAGCTCGGCGACTGGCGCGATGCATTCCAGTACCGCACGCTGGCGATGAGCATGACCACGCGGCTATTGCGCGATCAGCTCGACCAGCGCTTCGCCACCCTCAAGGTCGAGTTCGATACCGCGGCCAAGGAGCGCGAGAACGAGGCGCTCACGCGTGAGAACGTGGCCAATCAGAAGACCCTGGCGCAACAGGGCAAGGCCAACACCCTGCGCACCGCGGTCATTGTGCTGGCCTCGCTGCTGATGGCGGTCCTGATCTGGCTGGTCGTGCACCAGCGTCGCAGCACGCTGCGTCTGCGCCGGCTGGCGATGACCGATGAGCTGACCACGGTACCCAATCGGCGTGCGCTGCTGGCGCTGTTGGCGCAGCAGCTGCGGCGCAGTCCGACCCCGACCTCGCTGCTGATCCTGGATCTCGATCATTTCAAGTCGATCAACGATCGCCACGGCCACCTGATCGGCGATGAGACGCTGCGGGTGCTGACCGCGCACCTGCGCGATGCGGTGGCGGAGCCGGCCCTGTTCGGCCGACTGGGCGGCGAGGAATTCGCGGTGGTGCTGCCGGGCACCGGAATCGATCAGGCGCTGGCGATCGCCGAACGGCTGCGCGAGCGCGTGATGCGCATCGACTTCTCGCGCTGGCTCGGCGAGCGGCGCATCACAGTCAGTATCGGCGTGGCCGCTTCTATTCCGGGCCGCGACACCATGAGCATGATGCTGCGCAAGGCCGACGCGGCGTTGTACGCGGCCAAGGACGACGGCCGCAACTGCGTGCGCACCCACACGGTCGAGCAGAACCAGGTCACCCCGCAGGTGGCCTAGGAAGCAGTGCGGCCCTACCAGGGCAACGCATCCAGATCCACGTTGCCGCCGGTCAGGACGATGCCGACGCGCATTCCCGCCACCTCAAGCTGACCGCTTTGCACCGCCGCGTACGGTACAGCGGCCGATGGCTCGACGATGATCTTGAGCTGCTGCCACAGGCTGCGCATCGACTGCACGATCGCCGCCTCGCTGACCGTGACGATGGTGTCGACGTGGCGGCGAATCAGCTCGAAGGTGCGCTCGCTCAAGGCGCCGCGCAGGCCATCAGCGATCGTGACCGGGTGCTGCGGCCGGGTCAGTATGCCGGAGACGAACGAGCGCTGCGCATCGTCGGCGCCGAGCGGTTCGACTCCCACCACGCGCAGCGCTGGTCGCAGCGCCTTGCCGGCCACGGCCACCCCGCTGGTCAGCCCGCCCCCGCCGACCGGTAGCAGCAACCAGTCGAGCTCAGGCACCTGCTCGAGCAACTCCAGTGCGATCGTGCCCTGGCCCGAAATCACCGCCGGATCATCGTAGGGATGAATGAACACCGCGCCGGTCTCGGCCACCACGCCCGCGGCTCGGGCCTCACGCGCCGCCAGAGTCGGTGCGCACAGCAGGATCTCGCCGCCAAAGGCGCGCACAGCATCGAGTTTGGCGCGCGAGCTGTTCTGCGGCATGACGATCTGCGCGCGCACCCCGCGCAAGCGCGCCGCGCGCGCCAGCGCCGCGCCGTGGTTGCCGGAAGAATGCGTGACCACGCCGGCGTGCAGCCGTTCCTCGGGCAACGCGAACACCGCGTTGGTCGCCCCGCGCGCCTTGAACGCGCCGACCTCCTGGAAGTTCTCGCACTTGAAATACAACCGGGCGCGCGCTAGCGCATTGAGCGCCTCGTTTTCCAATACCGGCGTCAGTCGAACGTGGGTGGCAATCCGCTCGCGCGCCGCCTGGATGCTGCGCAGGGAAACTTCGGCGGTGAGCTCAGGCGACGGCGCGGTCGAGGGCATCGTGCGCAGCATACCTCTGATAGGCTTGATAAATGACATCCACGGACGCTCGCGGGTCCAACGAAGCGCGCCTGGTGCGGGCACTGGGCGTGCGCTCACTCGCCACCACCATCTTCAACTACACCGTCGGCAGCGGCATCTTCGTGCTGCCGGCGCTGGCGGTGGCGCGGCTGGGCGCCGCGGCGCCCCTCGCCTACCTGGTGTGCATGCTGGTGATGGGCCTGGTGCTGCTGTGCCTGGCCGAGGCCGGCAGTCGCATCGCGATCACCGGCGGGGTGTACGCGTACGTCGAGACCGCACTCGGGCCGTTCATCGGCTTCATTGCCGGGGTCGCGCTGCTGTTCGTCGGCGTGTTCGGCGGGGCCGCGGTCGCGGTGCTGTTCTCGCGCACCGTAATCGCGATGCTGGGACTGACATCGCAGGTTTGGTACGTGCCGCTGATCCTGGCGGTGATCGCACTGTTCACGCTCATCAACGTGCGCGGAGTGCGCAACAGCGCCCGGACGATGGAATTCATCACGCTGGTCAAGATCGTGCCGCTGATCGCCTTTGCGCTGATCGGAGCCGCATTCGTGCACCGCTCCAATCTGACCTGGGACCATGCGCCCACGCTGACCGCTGTCCTCGGCACCTCCGGCCTGGTGATCTTCGCCTTCACCGGCATCGAGTCGGCGCTCGCGCCCAGCGGCGAGGTGCGCTCGCCGTGGCGCACGGTGCCGCGCGCGGCCTTTCTGGCGCTGGCCGCGGCCACGGCGTTGTATCTGGCCATCCAATGGGTGGCGCTTGGAATCGAGGGCACCGCGCTGGGTGCCGACACCGTGACGCCGCTGGCGCGCGCCGCCGGTGGTTTCGCCGGCCCGCTCGGACGCAACCTTATGATCGTCGCGGCCACTATCTCGATGCTGGGCTATCTGAGCGCCAACGTCCTGTCCACGCCGCGCTCGATCTTCGCCTACGCGCGCGATGGCTTTCTGCCGGCGAGCCTGTACGCGGTGCACGAGCGCTTTCGTACGCCGCACGTCGCAATCATCGTGCACGGCGTGCTGATCGCTGCGCTGGCACTCAGTGGCACCTACGAGCACCTGGCGATCTACTCCAACCTGAACGCGTTCGTGCTCTATATGCTGTGCGCCATCGCGGTGTTGGTGCTACGCGCGCGCGACGTGCAAAGTGGCGGCCCGCCGTTTCGCATCCCGGGGGGCCCGCTGATACCGATCGCAGCGCTGATCGCCAATGCCTGGCTGCTGTACGTCACCGCGGCCCGCGGCGATCTGATCGGTCTGAGCGTCATCCTCGGCCTGGCGCTGCTGCTGTACGCCGTGCGGCAGTGGCGGCGCGCGCTGCCACTGCCGCGATGAAGCCCCGGCTAGGCCGGCAATACCGTGGACTCAAATCCCGCCTCGCGGATCGCCTCCACGATGCTCGCGGCGTGCTGCGCGTCGCGCGCCTCGAAGCTCAGCTCCAGCGTCGCCGACTTGGCCGGCACGTTGGTCGACAGCCGGCGATGAAACACGTCCAGAATGTTGCCGCCACGATCGCCGACCGCCTGGGTGAGCCGCGCCAGCGCGCCGGGCTGATCGAAGATCGGAATGCGCAGCGTCACGATGCGTTGCTCACGCACCAGCTCGCGCATGATCACCGAGGCCAGCAGCCGTGAGTCGATGTTGCCGCCGCTGAGCACCAGTCCGACGTTGCGACCGCGATAGCGCTCGGGCTGAGCCAACACGGCGGCCAGACTGGCCGCCCCGGCGCCCTCCGCCACGGTCTTCTCGACGTTGAGCAGCAACGCGACGCCGCGCTCCAGGTCGTTCTCCCCGACCAGCACGATGTCCTGCACCAGTGCGCGTACGATCTCGCGGGTGAGCAGCCCGGCGGTCTTGACCGCGATGCCCTCGGCGATGGTGTTGCCGTGACAGCTGACCTCCTCGCCCCGCAACGCCGCCGCCATCGACGGATAGCTCTCGGCCTGTACGCCGATGATGGTGGTCTGCGGTGACACGGCGTGCGCCGCCACCGCGACACCGGAGATCAGGCCGCCGCCGCCGATCGGCATCACCAGCATCTCGAGCTCGGGCGCCACCGCGAGCATCTCCAGGCCGATCGTGCCCTGGCCGGCGATGACGGCCGGATCGTCGAATGGATGCACCAGTGTCAGCCCGCGGGCGGCTGTGATCTCGAGGGCGTGCGCGAACGCCTCCGCCAGCGTGGAACCGTGCAGCACCACGTCGGCGCCGTGCGACCTCGTGTGCTCGACCTTCACGAACGGGGTGTGCCGCGGCATGACGATAGTCGCCGGCACCCCCAGCCGGTGCGCGTGATAGGCCACGGCCTGACCGTGATTGCCTGCCGACATGGTACACACGCCGCGTGCGCGCTCGGCCGCACTCAGCTGCAGCAGCCGGTTCAGCGCCCCACGCTCCTTGAATGAGGCAGTGAACTGCAGATTCTCGAACTTGATGTAGATCTGCGCGCCGGTGAGTTTCGACAGCGTGCGCGACAACACGCACGGGGTGCTAGACAGCTGGTCGGCGATGCGCCCCGCGGCCGCACGCACATCGTCGATGGAGATACAAAGGCTCATGCGTCACCCGTTCGCAATCAGGATATCAGGACCGCGGGCTTGCGCGCTTCGACCAATCGGCTATGCTGCCGGACGTGCTGAACTTGGACGTGCGCTACATCGCCCTCGGGTCGCTGTACCTGGTCCTCGGCATGATCATGGGGCTGGTGATGGGTATCCGCCAGGACTTCACCTTCGTGCCGGTGCACGCTCACATCAATCTGGTCGGCTTCACCGCGCACTGTCTGTTCGGGCTGGTTTATCGGGCCTGGCCTCGTCTGCAGCAAGGCGCGCTTGCGCGGTTGCAGTTCTGGCTGTTCGTGCCCGGTACTCCCCTGCTGCTGGTCGGCATCGGCGTTGCCATCAAGACCAACAATCCGGTACTGGCCGCGACCGGCTCACTGCTGCTGATTCTGGGCGCGCTGGTTTTCCTGCTGCTGGTCTGGTCCAACCTGGTGCGCCGCTCGAACACTCCATAGCGCCGGTCACACTCTTCCCGCTGCGCTTCTTGCCCGGAACGTGCGCGGCCGTCGTGACATCTAATGTCAGCGTGGCTGCACACGCCAACCGGCACCGAACTACCCGCGAAGGAGAATACCGTGAAAGCACTTTCCCTCATGATGAGCGCGGCCGTGGCGCTCGCCACCGTCACCGCCTGGGCCGACAGCGCCGGCCCGACAGACCCGCAAATTGCCGCCATCGTCGTGACTGCCAATCAGGTCGACATCGATGCCGGCAAGCTGGCGAAATCTAAGAGCCACTCGGCGGAGGTCAAGGCCTTTGCCCAGCGCATGATCACCGACCACACCGGCGTCAACAAATCCGCCACTGAACTGGTTACCAAGCTGCACGTCACACCGGAGCCCAATGCCACCAGCAAGAGCCTGCAGCAGGGTGGCGATGACAACCTGTCAAAGCTGAAGACTCTGAGCGGCGCGGCCTTCGACAAGGCGTACATCGATCACGAAGTCGCCTATCACCAGGCGGTGCTGGATGCGATGGACAAAACGCTGATCCCGAGCGCGCAGAACGCCGAGCTCAAGGCGCTGCTGGTCAAGGTCCGTCCGGCCTTCGTCGCGCACCTCGAGCACGCCAAGAAAATCCAATCCACGCTGGGTAGCGGCGGTGCCTGATCCGGCCGTGGCGCTGCGCCGGCGGCTGTTGCTGACCGCCGCCGGCGCACTGATTGTAACGACGCTGTCTCGCGCCGGCATGGCGGCCAACGATACCGCCGCGCCCAAGGCGGTCACCGTTCACACCGTGACCATCGAGGCCATGCAGTATCAGCCCCAGGCGCTCACGGTGCGGCCGGGAGATCGCATCCGCTGGATCAACAAGGATCTGTTTCCACATACGGTCACCGCCGACGGCGGCGGCTTCGATTCGCCCGAAATCGCTCCGCAGAGCAGTTGGACATTCACCGCGCGCAAGGCTGGCGAGTTTCCCTACGGCTGCCGGCTGCATCCGACGATGAAGGCCACGTTGACGGTGCGATGAGCAACCTCGCAGCTGAGGCCGCCGGCGATGATGCCGGGCTGGTGCAGCGCATCGCCGCTGGCGATCGACCGGCATTCGCTGTCCTGATGCGCCGTTACAACCGCCGGCTGTATCGGTTGGCGCGTGCGGTGCTGCGCGATGATGCCGAGGCGGAAGATGCGCTGCAGGAGGCCTACCTGAGCGCGTATCGCTCGATGGCGCAGTTTCGCGGCACGGCCAGCGTCTGCACCTGGCTCTCGCGCCTGGTGCTGAACGAATGTCTGGGCAGAATGCGTCGCAACGCACGCCGGCAAAACGTGATTCCGATCGTGAGGGCAACCGCTGAGGCCGAGATGGATGGTATGTCTGATGAGGATCGCGACCGGCCGGACCAGGCGCTGGCGCGGGGGCAGATGCGAGCGATCCTGGAGCGCAAGCTCGATGCCCTGCCCGACAGCTTCCGGGCCGTGTTCGTGCTGCGCTCGGTCGAGGAACTCAGTGTCGAGGAGACCGCGCAGTGCCTCGGCATCACCGACGCCACGGTGCGCAGCCGGCATTTTCGCGCCCGCAGCCTGCTGCGCGAGGGCCTGGCCCAGGACATCGACCTGGCCGAGCGGGACCTGTTCGACTTCGGCGGATCGCACTGCGATGCAGTCACCGCCCGGGTAATGCAGCGACTTTAATTGTCCCGCTGTCGGATAAGCCGCACGCGCTCTTGCGGCCGCAAGGCACACCGCTACGCTCCCGCCAGGCTTAGAATGTCTACATGAGCCATCTGGTCAATATGGCCAACGACATCGGCAATTTCTTTCGCATCCAGCAGCACGATCAGGCTGTGGCGGCGATTGCCAACCATATAAAGAGCTACTGGACGCGGCGCATGCGCGAGAAGCTCATGTTCGAGATCCAGCACGGCGAAGAAGGCGACGAACCCCTGGATGAGTTGCCGCGTGAGGCGGTGCGATACCTGGCTGAACATCCGGCCTTCAAAGCCACCAATCCGCCCGGCGGGGACGCCGGCTAGCTGGCGCAAGGGTCGATCAGCATGGCCACCAAGGACAAGGGCACCAGCAACGAGTCGATCGGGCGGCCCAAGGGCTGGCGCGAGGGCCGCTACCAGCGCGCCGGGCAATCGCTCGATGATGCCGTTGCCTCCGAGCCGCCGGTGGAGCCCAAGCAATCCTCGGACCCGCGCAGCAAGCCCGTGCACCTAGAGGAATACACCAAGATTCCTCCGGGTCGTCGACCGCGCCGGCGCAATCCCCGCTAACCCTAAGTCTCAGCCCCGGCATAGGCGCTGGTGCCTTTAGGCCGGCTTGACAGGCAACCAAAAGGTTGCATAATATCGAGATGCAGGATGACGCCGTGTTTCGGGCGTTGGCCGATGCCAGCCGGCGGCAGCTGCTGGACCGACTGCATCAGGATAACGGGCAGACGCTGCAGCAATTGGGTCGCGGCCTGGCCATGAGCCGCCAGGCCGTCACCAAGCACCTGGCGATCCTCGAGGCCGCCAACCTGGTGTCATCGCGCAGGCAGGGCCGGGAGAAGCTGCATTTCATCAATCCGGTCCCGATCAACGAGATCGCCGAGCGCTGGATCGGCAAGTTCCAACAGCCACGACTTGCAGCGCTGGCGGAACTCAAGCGGCGGCTCGAGGAAGAAGCCACGTAGGAGAGCTCCATGGCAAACACTGTGTTCGTCTATGTCACGTATATCCGCACCACACCGGACAAGCTCTGGGTGGCGTTGACCGACCCCGAGTTCACGCAAAAATACTGGTTCGGCGTGCGCCAGGAGAGCGATTGGAAGGTCGGCTCGGCCTGGAGGCTGGTGTTCTCGGATGGCAGAATCGCGGATACCGGCGAGATTGTTGAATGCGTACGCCCTAAGCGCCTGGTGATCAAATGGCGCAACGAGTTTCGCGCGGAACTGAAGGCAGAAGGCTATTCGCGCTGCGTGCTCGAGCTCGAGCCGAGCGGTGAGACCGTGAAACTCTCGATCACGCACAGCATCGATCGGGACGACTCGCAGTTCATTAAGGCGGTGTCGGGCGGCTGGCCGATGATCATGTCGAATCTCAAGACGTTGCTCGAGACCGGCTCGACGCTGCTGACGTTGAAGCCCGGCTAAAGCGCCGCTGGATGCGCGCGTGACGACGCCGGCGCCGGCGCATCCTGGTGGCGCTCGACGCGCACTTTGCGCAGC
>DASXYW010000079.1:0-10294 GCA_036502265.1 Steroidobacteraceae bacterium
GTGATAGAGCAGCACCTCGAAGCGTGCCCGATCGATGTGAGCGATCATGCCGCGCAGGACCACGTCCCACACCGGGTGATGGCGCACCTGGCCGCTCAGGATCAGCAGGCGAGTGCGTGCGCCTTGCGGCGGCTCGCCCGCCAGCGCGCCGAGCTGCGACTGCCAGTAGCTGCAGGCCTCGGCACACACCAGGTCCCCGTAGCGCGCCAGCAGCGCGGTGGCATCGCCAGGTCGATAGGCAAGGTAGAACGGCTGTTGGCTGCCGACCGCCTTACCCAATTTACCGGGGTGGGCCTGAGTCCAGGCCGACAATTCGTCGAGCGAGCGCGCAAAGCGGCTGGCGGCGCCGGCGCTGTCGGTGTCGCTGGATGCAAAGATCGGGATCACCGCGAGGCTAAGTCCCAGGCGCGCTTCAACACAGTCCGGATCAATTGCCAGCGCGCACTGATACGCGCCCAGTGCCTCCTCGGATTTGCCCTGTTCCTTGAGGGCATTGCCGAGACTGCAATGGCCTTCCGCATAGTTGGCCCGCAGCGCCAGCGCCCGACGCAACGAGGCCTCGGCGTCGGTGAGCTTGCCCTGATCCATGAGCGCGATGCCGAGATTATGGTGCGCCTCGGCGTAGTCGGGCTTGTGCTGAAGCGCATTGCGGTAACAGCTCCGCGCGTCCTCGAGCCGCCCCTGGCTTCGATACACGTTGCCCAGGTTGGCGTGCGCCTCGGCGAAGTTCGGCTTGATGCTAAGCGCGCGGCGGTAGCTGGCCAGCGCCTGCTCGAGCTGACCCTGCGCCTGCAACGCATTGCCCAGATTGTTGTGGGCTTCGGCATGTTGGGGATTGAGCGCCACGGCCCGAGCGTAGGCCGCAGCCGCCTCATCCGCGCGCCCGAGCGCGTCCAGCACCACGCCAAGATTGTAGTGCGCGGGGGCATGGTCGGCCTTGAGCGCCAGGGCGCGCCGATAAGCCGCCGCCGCATCCTCCAGTCGGCCGCTGCCTTTCAGAGCGTTGCCCAGATTGGTATGAAACGCCGGAACCTTGCCATTTTGGCCAATGGCCTGGCCGATCAGATCGATCGCGACGTCGTGGCGTTGGTTCTGATGAGCGATGACGCCGAGGAAATGCAGCGCATCGGCGTGATGCGAGTCAGTGCGTAGCACCTGCCAGTAGAGCTTCTCGGCCTCGTTCAGGCGCCCGGCCTGATGGTGCTGCAGGGCGAGCGCGAACAGCTGTGCTATGCCCGCCGACCCCTGTTGCCCCATGTGTGTTATCCGACGGCGTGGTCAGCGCAGCTGACTGTCTTTGCTGCCGCGGCGGTTATAGCCGCTGAACACGGCATGGTCGCGATCTTCCTGCTCCTGGCAGTCAAGGCAAAGTTGCACGCCGCGGATCGCCTGGCGCCGGGCTTCAGGAATCTGGGCGCCGCACTGCCGGCAGTGCTGCAATCCCGGGCCATTCGGCAGACGGCTGCGCGCACGCGACACGCCATCCTTGACGGTGGCGTCGACCTGATCCTGTACTGCGCCGTCGGGCGCCCAACCGGTAGCCATGATCGTCTCTCGCGCCCCCCGCTAAAGAATGTAGCGGCTCAGGTCTTCGTCCTTGGCCAGGTTACCCAGGTGCTGGTCGACGTACTCGGCGTCGACCTTCAGTATAGGCTCGTCGCGCTGATCGGCCTCGTAGGAGACTGATTCCAGCAGCCGCTCCATCACCGTGTGCAGGCGGCGCGCGCCGATGTTCTCAGTGCGCTCATTCACCTGGAAGGCGATCTCGGCGATGCGCCGCACCCCGTCGGGCGTGAACTCGAGCGCGACTTTTTCCGTGTTGAGCAGCGCCCGGTACTGGGCCGTCAGCGAGGCATCCGGCTCGGTCAGGATGCGCACGAAATCCTCCACCTTGAGCGAATCGAGCTCGACCCGGATCGGAAAGCGGCCCTGCAGTTCCGGGATCAGGTCGGAGGGCTTGGAGGTGTGAAATGCGCCCGAGGCAATGAACAGAACATGGTCGGTCTTGATCGACCCGTACTTGGTGTTGACGGTGCAGCCCTCGACCAGCGGCAGCAGGTCGCGCTGCACGCCCTCGCGCGACACGTCCGCGCCGATGGTTTCCTGACGGCGCGTGATCTTGTCGATCTCGTCGATGAAGACGATGCCGTTTTGTTCTGCGTTGGCGAGCGCGCGGGCCTTGAGCTCCTCTTCGTTGATGAGCTTGGCGCCTTCCTCTTCGGTCATGAGCTTGATGGCCTCGCGCACCTTGACGCGGCGCGTGTGCGTGCGATTGCCGCCCAGACCCGACAGCACTGATTGCAGCTGCTGCTGCATCTCCTCCATGCCGGGCGGAGCCATGATCTCGACGCCCATCGGCATCGCGCGCACCTCGATCTCGACCTCGCGCTCGTCGATCTCGCCGCGCGTGAGCTTGTCGCGGAGCTTGTTGCGCGTCTCGGCATCGCGCGGCGGCGACGGATCGTCGGTCGAAAACCCGAGCTTGCGCGGCTGCGGCAGCAACGCATCGAGCACGCGCTCCAGCGCCGCCTCGCGCGCGCCTTCGCGCACGCGCGCCATCTCCTGCTCGCGCGTCATCTTGACCGCAACGTCCGCCAGCTCCTTGACGATCGAATCGACCTCGCGGCCGACGTAGCCGACCTCGGTGAACTTGGTGGCTTCGACCTTAACGAACGGCGCTTGCGCCAGGCGCGCCAGCCGGCGGGCGATCTCGGTCTTGCCGACGCCGGTCGGACCGATCATCAGAATGTTCTTCGGCGTGATCTCCTGGCGCATCGGTTCGTTGACCTGCATGCGCCGCCAGCGATTGCGCAGCGCGATCGCGACCGCGCGCTTGGCGGCGCCCTGACCGACGATATGCTTGTCCAATTCCTGGACGATGGCGCGTGGCGTCACGAACGCAGCTCCTCGATCGTAAGATTGCGATTGGTATAGATGCAGATGTCGGCAGCGATGCCGAGCGCGCGTTCGACGATGGTGCGGGCGTCCAGCTCAGTATTCTCGGTGAGCGCGCGCGCCGCCGCCTGCGCGTACGGTCCGCCCGAACCGATCGCGGCCGCCTCGTATTCGGGCTCCACCACATCGCCGTTGCCGGAAATAATGAAGAGACTGTTCGGATCCCCGACCAGCAGCAGCGCCTCGAGCCGCCGCAGGTAGCGATCGGTGCGCCAGTCCTTGGCGAGCTCGATCGCGGCGCGCGTCAGGTTGCCGTACTTCTCGATCTTGCCCTCGAAGCGCTCGAACAGGGTGAATGCATCGGCGGTGCCGCCGGCAAAGCCGGCCAGCACCTTGCCGCCGGACAGACGCCGCACCTTGCGGGCGTTGCCCTTCATCACGGTATTGCCGAGCGTCACCTGGCCGTCACCGCCGAGCACGATGCTGCCGCCCCGGCGCACGGCCAGGATCGTTGTTGAATGGGGGTCAAAGGTGGCATTCATTGGGGGTGGTGTCTCATCGACGGCGTTTGGCACGCGGATGAGCCTGATCGTATGTCTGGGCAAGATGTTGAAAATCAAGGTGAGTGTAGATCTGTGTAGTGCTGATGTTCGCGTGGCCCAAAAGTTCCTGCACGCCGCGTAAATCGCGACTGGATTCAAGCAGATGGGTGGCAAAGGAGTGCCTGAACATGTGCGGGTGCAGGTGCTGTGGCAGACCCGCCGCGCGCGCCCGCGCCGCCACCCGCAGCTGCACCGCCCGACCCGAAAGCGGCGCGCCATGCTGGCCGACGAACACCGCCTCCTGGTCGGGCGGCGCAACGGCGGCACGCTTATCCAACCAGGCGCGCAGCGCACGCAGCGCCAGTGTCCCCACCGGCGCCAGACGCTCCTTGTTGCCCTTGCCCAGCACCCGCACCTGTCCGGCCGTGAGCTCCAGATCCTGCAATTTCAGTCCGGTGAGTTCTGCGAGCCGCAAGCCGCTCGAATAGAACAGTTCCATCATCGCCAGATCGCGGATCTCCAGGGCGGTGCCAGCCGGTTGCGATAGCAGCTGCGTCATCTGATCTACATCGAGCGTGTGCGGCAGGCGCTTTGCCGCCTTGGGAGCGCGCACCTCGAGGGCCGGATTGCGCTTCACCGCTCCCTCGCGCATCAAAAAATGGAAGAAGCTGCGGGTGGCGGCCAGCCGGCGCTGGACGCTGCGCCCTTCAAGCCCCTGCGCATGAGAGCGCGCGGCGAACATCCGTACGTGCTGATGGTCGAGCTTGTCCCACTGGCGAAGACCCGCTCGTTCGCACCAGTCGCGCAACGCCTGAAGGTCGTGGCGATAGGCCGCCAGTGTGTGCACCGACAGGCGCCGTTCGGTCGCAAGATGACGCTCGAAGCGCGTCAGCCACTGCCGCGCCTGCGGGGTCATTGCTGCGGATCCCGGCGCGGGCGCGGCCGGGCGCTTAACGTTCAGGCGCGGGCCAGCGCGTCGGAGATCAGCTCGCCCATGCGCCACAGGAATTCGGTGCTCATGCCGGGGTGGAAACGATCGCGATCGACGCTGCCCAGGGCCAGCAGGCCGACCGGCGTCTGAACGCCCAGGGGGATCAGGGCCACCGAGCCGATGTCCGGCCCTTCGTTGCCGAACAGGAACTCGCGCTGCGTGTCGCGGATCTGGCCGCAGCGCGGCTTGCCCGCGGCGAACAGCGTCTCGAAGCTGCGAAACGCCGGATCGTCGGCCGCCACCCGCCGCAGAAAGCGCTGCGGCTCATCGTCCTGCGCAGTGTCCGAGGACACCAGCACCAGCACCGCGTGGAAGGTATCGAAGTCCTCGCGCAAGCTGGCCTCGATTTCCGCGACCGCGGGGCCGGCCGCGGAGGTGCGCAGCAGCCGCCGCGTGAAGCGATGGATCTTCTCCGCCAGCACGTTGTTGGCGCGCGCCACTTGCACGAATTCGGCCAACTTTTGATCCTGCGACTGGATCTTGTCGCGCAGCACGTCCACCTGGCGCTCGATCAGCGACACGGTGGATCCGTTGCGCGGATGCTGCAGGCGCAAGCGCGCCAGCAGCTGCGGGTGGTTCTCGAAGAAGGCGGCATGGTGCAGCAGGTATTGCGCGACCGCCTGCTCCTCCATCGGTTCGGTCGGAATGCCGCGTACCTGGTTGGTGGTCATCCTTATTCTCTCCGCACGCTTCAGATCTCGACGCGCCCCTCGAACGCCCGTTGCGCCGGACCGGTCAGCCACGCGCTCTGCCCGGCGCCGCCCCAGTGTACGCTTAGTGTACCGCCGGCAACACGTACCTCGACGTCCTGGGAGAGCGATCCATGCGCCCGCCCGACTGCTACGGCCGCGCAGGCGCCGGTGCCGCAGGCCTGCGTCTCCCCGACCCCGCGCTCATAGACGCGCAGGCTGATGTGTCCGGGATCGCTGATCTGCATGAAACCGACGTTGACCTGGCGCGGGAAATGCGGGTCGGACTGCAACGCGCGTCCGATCGCTTCCACGGGCGCGCGCTCGAGCGATCCGACAGTCAGGACGGCGTGTGGATTGCCGATCGATACCGCACCAAATTCGATCATCTGCCCGGCGACCGACAGGCGATAGGTGCGCTCTTGCGGGTCCGGCACAGTCTGCTGTCCGGGCGCATCGAACGGCAACGCCTCGGGTCTGAAATCGGGTACGCCCAGATCGACCGCTACGCGGCCGTCGGGCAGCACGCGCGCCTGCAACAGCCCGCCGACGCTGTCCAGTTGGAGCGTATCGGCATTGCCACGGCCGCGCTCGTGCAGCAGGACGGCGATGCAACGCGCGCCGTTACCGCACTGCTCGACTTCCCCGCCGTCGGCATTGAACACCCGATAGAACACGTCGGTGTCAGCACGGCGCGGCGGCAGCAGCACCAGCGCCTGATCGAAGCCGATGCCGGCGTGACGATCCGCCAGGGCGCGCCACTGATCGACGTTCGGCAGCGAGGATTCGGATGGCAGCGACAGGACGATGAAGTCGTTGCCCAGGCCGTGCATCTTGGTGAAATCTATCCGCACGACCGCGAAGGATACTCGATCCTAAGGCGGCATCCTTGAGGCTGCCCGGCGCGTATTCGCGCCGCGCGCGGATCAGCTTCGGCTACTGGCCCTTACAGGCCTCGTCCATCGCGACCTTGTTCGACAGGCGCTGCTTTTCGGCCTCGTCATCGGTCAGGAACTGGCGCTCGCCGCTGGGCCCGGTCTTGAAGATTCGGCGTGCCTGGACCGAGGCGTTGTAGGCGTCGGTCGCCTTCTTGCACTGGTCGGCACGGGTCTGCGCGACATCGTTCTTCATCGAGCGCTCGGCCGCTTCCTGCTCGAGCTGCTCATGGATGTTGGTGCTGGTCTGGGTGAGCGTCGGCGGCTTGCTGGAGCTGGGGGCGCCGGCCGTCGCGGTGTCACTCGTCTCGGATTTAATCGGGAAGCGCTGGTTGTTGATATGCACCAGCTGCGAGCCCGGTGTCGGCGTGTCGCTGTACTGCACGTGACCCTGGGAGTCCACCGATCGGTACACATCGGCCATGGCCGCCGTCAACGGCAAGCCGACCAGGATGGCGATCGCGGCGGCACGGTGCATGGATGGTCCCTCCGAGTCTTCGACTGCCAGTATCAGCCCTATCTTTGGGAGCGGGGGGTGACCTGCGTCACATTCATATCGCGGATCGCTTTGCAGGGTCAAATCGCCCTTGGAAGCCGGTCCCAGGCTGTCGAGCGGCTGTCGTCAGGCTAGCGGCCGGCGGTCAGGGGCTTCACGTTCAGCTCTTGGTGCGGGTCTTGCCCATGAAATCGCGTTTGCCGATGGCCATGCCCTTCCAGCGCAGAATGTCGTAGGTCGTGGCCGCGTGAAAGTAGAAGTTGGGCAGCGAGAAAGACAGCAGGAAGTTCTCGGCGGTGTAATCGCGATGATTGCCGCCAAAAGCAAATCGCATGTCGCGGCCGGCAAAGCCATCGATCTCGGCGGTTTCGATCTTTTCCAGCGCCGTTAGCGTGTCGGCGATCCGTGTCTTGAGCGCGGCGAAGGTGTCGGGGGGCGGCGCCATGTCGGGAGAGAACACGCCCTTGCGGACGCCTTGAATTGCACCGAGTGAGTGCACCGCCGTGGACTTGACCTGATACGCGAACGGCAACATATCCGCGGCGAGACGGGCCTGAATGAGTTCCGGTGGAGCGATACCTTTTTCCTCGCAAAAGCTTTCCGCCTTGTCGAGCAGGCCCGAAACGGCGCCGAGGATCTGCTGAAAGCTGGGAATCGTAGCCGCGTAGAGCGAGAATGCCATGGCACACCCCATAGGTCTGAGAGCGGAAAGATATTCCGTCGCAGCGCCAGGCGCCAGCCCGATCAGAGCGAGCGCAGAAAATCGAGAATGGCTTGCTGCTGCGGGTCGCTCAAGGCATTGAACTGCCCGACGACGGTGTTCGCCTCGCTGCCCTGGCTGCGATGCGCCTCGATTGCTACCAGCAGATCGCTGGCACGCCCGTCGTGCAGGAAGTACGCGCGTTGGCCAAGCCCCCACAGCGGCGCGGAGCGAAATTCATCGGGCCCGGCGGCGCCCTGGGTGATCCCATCGGCCAGTGCCTGACCCATGTGATGCAGCAGCAGATCGGAGTACAGGTTCGCCTGCTGGTTGGATAGTCCGGGACTTGGGTTGCGGGAAGAGCCTGTGGCCATCGCGGTTCCGGTCATCAGGGTAGGGGTGTGGCAGGTGGCACAGCCGACCTGGGTGAACAGCGCTCGCCCATAGATCGTCATGAGCGAGGCGGGTCCCGGTGTCGGTGGCGCCAGCATGCGCATGAAGTTTGCGAACGCCTCGATATCGGACAACACCGCAGTGGCTGAATTGGCTGCGGTCGTCGCTGGAAAGTTCTCCGTGTCCTCGGGAGTCGGATTGTAGGTGCGACAGGCCGCGGTCTCGGTGCGCTCCTGCGGGAACAGCTGATTGGAGATGCCCATCTCGACGTTGTACGCCTCGCCAGCGAACATCAGCAGCGATTTGTTCTGCGCTTTCCAGCCAAAGCGAGTAATCGTGCCATCGTTGCCGCTGCGGTTGACGTTGCCGCCCTGGATGGCGTTGGTGTGGCCGTGAACACCAACGCGCGCATTGCGTTCAGCGTTGAGCGTCATGTTTGCAAGGATCGTCGAATCGGGAATCGCTTCGATCAACCCCGCTCCGAATATGGGCGTTGGAATTCGAAAAACGATGTTTCTGTTTCCGCCCTGACCGGTCACGGGATTACCGGCCGGGCCGAATGACGGCTGGCTCAGAGCGCAGCTGCCGGCGTCCGAGCGCCCGCTGACCACGAACAGATTGTGGACACCACCGTCGGCCGTGCCATTGGACTGGACAAAGCGTGCTTCACGGATTGGACCTTCGCTGACGATGAACCAGGGAATGTCGTTGGAGGCCCCGTACGCCGTGGCGATGTTCTGCAGCGGATTCTGCACCGGGCTGCTGCCTCCCGGGTTGGGCCACGCATGACAGGACAGGCACGAGTCTGAGTTGAAGCGCGGCCCAAGACCGTTGCCCTGGCCGCTCGCCGCGCCGCTGACGACTTCGGCCGTATCAAAACGCCGCAGGCCGTCCTGAAAGAATGCGCGTTCATCCTGGCCCAGTCCCGCGAGCGCGATCGGTGAAGCATTGTCGGTGGGTTCCCGGCGCGCGCCAGGATCGGTCGGTTGCGCACTGGTCGGCAGGCTATTGAACGCTGCCATAGCTGCCAAGACCATTGCCGTAGCGATTGATGAAAATTCGCCATTCATAGCGCCCCCCTGTCACAGCGGTCTTCGTCGAACAACCATCGACGCTGTCAGCGGTATAGGCGCCAGCAGTGATGATGTCGAAGTGACGCCAGTTGCGCACGTCTCCGGAGCGCGACGAGGCCTTTGTGTGCCGCAGACTTTATGGGAGCATGGCAACGTGAATATCGATCCGCTGGCCGCCTCACTGACCGCCGACATGACAGCGTGGCGTCGCGATCTGCACGCCCATCCGGAGATCGGCTTCGAAGAGACGCGCACCGCGCGCCTGGTGGCGGACAAGCTGCGCGGTTGGGGCCTTAGCGTGCACGAAGGTCTGGCCGGCACCGGCGTGGTCGGCACGCTGACCGGACGCGCCGGCTCGCCACGCTCGATCGGCCTGCGCGCCGACATGGACGCGCTGCCGCTGCAGGAGCTAAACGAATTCGACTATGGCTCGCAAAACGCCGGTCGCATGCACGCCTGCGGCCACGATGGTCACACCGCGATGTTGCTCGGCGCGGCGCAGTGCCTGGCACGCTCGCGCAACTTTGCCGGCACGGTGCGATTCATTTTCCAGCCGGCCGAAGAAGGGCGCGGCGGCGCCGAGCGCATGGTCAAGGAAGGCCTGTTCGAGCAGTTCCCGTGCGAGGCCGTGTATGGATTGCATAACTGGCCGGCGCTGAGCACCGGCATGCTCGGCGTGCGCGTCGGTCCGATGCTCGCCTCCATGGACCAGATCGACATTCAGGTGGTGGGCCGGGGCGGACACGGCGCGCTGCCGCAGCACGCCGTCGATCCAGTGGTGACCGCCGCTCACATCGTCACCGCCCTGCAGACGCTGGTGAGCCGCTCGACCAGCGCCACCGAGGCGGCAGTCGTCAGCATTACCTGCATACAGGGCGGCACCGCGCACAACATCATTCCGCAGAGCGTGCAGCTGCGCGGCACGGTACGCAGCTTTTCGGCGGCCGTGCGCCGCGATCTGGAGCAGGGCATCAACCGGATCGCGCACAGCACCGCCCAGGCTTTCGGAGCGACGGCGGCTGTGCAGTACACGCGTCAGGCGCCGGCAGTGGTCAACAGCGAGCGCGAGACGCGGCAGGCGATTGCTGCGGCCGGCGCCGTGTTAGGCGAGGATCACGTCGTGCAGGATGTCGAGCCGACCATGGGATCGGAGGATTTCTCTTTCATGCTCGACGGCCGACCCGGTGCGTATGTATTTCTGGGACAGGGGAGCCCTGAGCATTGCTGCAGCATTCATAGCCCGCACTACGATTTCAATGACGCGCTGCTGCCGATCGGGGCGAGCTACTGGATTCGTCTGGTCGAGCAGGTGCTGACGGCCTAAGCGCCTACTCGATGCGCTCGCCGTGCTGCGAGATATCCAGGCCCTCGCGCTCATCATCCGAGCTGACGCGGATGCCGATGATCAGGTCGATGAGCTTTAAGAGGATCAGGCTCACCCCAAAGCTCCACACCAGCGTTGCGGTGACGCCCTTGAGCTGTAGCAGCACGCTGCCCGTGGCCCCGCTGATGGCCTTACTCACCAGGGCTCCGGTCAGCAGCGCCCCGATGATCCCGCCGATGCCGTGCACCCCGAAGGC
>DASXYW010000080.1:0-7029 GCA_036502265.1 Steroidobacteraceae bacterium
AAGTGCGCGCCACCGCTGAAGTGCGCGCCACCGCTGAAGTGCGCGCCACCGCCGCCGGAATGGCCGCCGCCCGAGAAGTGCGCACCGCCGCCGTGACCGCCGCCGCCATGTCCGCCGGTGTAGGCGAACGCTGCGGATCCCCACGAAGCTGCCAGCAGCGTCGTCGCCGCGAGCGCTGCCGTCAGGGCAGCTCTGGCGCTGGGAGTGTTCATGCAGTCCTCCGGGGAAGTCCCGGTCAGATTATAGGTTCGCAAGGCCAGCCCGCGGGCACTCCAATTGGGCTATCGTTGCTATAGGACAGAGCGCTTCAGCAGCCCCAGGGTTGACGGCTGCGACCGCTCATGGCGCAGTGCAGGAAAGTTAAGTCTATGAACGCTATGACGCACGAAGAGCCCGTGGGGCCCGACCGTTCCAGCCACCCGCAGGAGGGCCTGGAGCGCCTGATCCTGCCGCCGCCGATGTCCTGGCTGGGGACCTCCGCCCCCGATCCGGAGCTCGGGATTCTGTCGCAGCTCAAGCCGGGTACGGTGCTCATGATGGGGGACAATCCCGCGCTGCCAAAGATGCCGGCGCGGCCTCGACTGCTGGATTTCTTCCGACATCGCTTCACCGACGTCACGGTCCGCCACCTGCTGAGCAGCGGCAAGAAAGCGCTCGAGGCGGGACTGGACGAGAAGATCGTGCTGGCCTGCCTGCTGCATGACATGGCCAATGGTTGCCTGGTGCGCGTAGACCACGGCTATTGGGGTGCGCAGTTGATCGCGCCTTATGTCAGCGAGGAAATCGCCTGGGCGGTGCGCTATCACCAGCCGCTGCGCTACTTCGCCGACGAATCGGTCGGTTACGCCTATCCCGAGTCGTACCTGCGCTTCTTCGGCGCGGACTACCAGCCGCCCGAGTACATCCGCCGGGATGCGACCGATGCGCGGGCGCACCGCTGGTACATGAGCGCAAGGCTCATCACCTTGTTCGACATCTATTTCTTCGAGAAGTCGGATCCGATCGATCCGGAGATCTTCACCGATATCATCGGGCGGCACTTCCGCGAGCCCGCGGAAGGACTGGGGTTCGATGGTTCACCGGTGGCGCACATGTGGCGCACCATGATCTGGCCCAACAACTCTCTGTGAGCCGCATGACCGCGCGGCGGCGGGCGCCGACGTGAGTGCCTGGGGCGTCAGCGTCCCGTAGCGGCGTAGGCGTCCATCATCAGGCCGGTGCCGCCGCCGGACACGTGGGCGACCACCGCCGAACGACGGTGCACCTTGGTCACCGAGCCGAGATCGATTGCAAACGCCAGGTTGACCTGCTGGCCCTTACGCAGCCCCAGTCCCGCGGTGCGGACGAATACGCCCGTAGCGCTGAGATTGACGGCCTTGCAAAGGCGGCGAATTCCCCCGGGTAGCATGATGTACACCGTGGTTCGCGCGCGGTGGCGGGTGTGCAGCCTACGTTCCATTCGTTTACCCCATCGCGGTCGGCAGAAAAGCCGCCGCAACGCCATTATGCCTCAAGCCTAGGACGAGTCCTACGCGACTCAACTTAAGGCGCCGATGGCGCCGGCTTATGGTGCAAGCACGCGGCCGGCCGGCCGCGTGCGGGTCTGATTTGACTTTTGCGGGGAGCCCGGGAATCAGAAGACGCGGAACAGGTGGAAGCCGTCGTCGCCTGCCGGGCGCAGCCAGGGAGCGCCAAGCCGCCGTCGCAGCCCGCGCCGCGACGCCTCGCCGTGCAGGACGCGTTCCGCCAGTACCGGGTCCAGCGCCGCAACAGCGCGCAGCGTGTCCTCGGCCGGGTTCAGCTCGTAGTCCGGTTGCAGATTCAGCTCGCTCATCATCCCTCTCCTCGATCAAGCACGCGTCCGAACGGTATTCGTTCGTATTACGAACAGTATATTAAGGCCAATTGTTCGTAATACAAGCTAACGCGACATAAAAACCACAGCGGCCTGCGTGACCTGTGACGCGGGTCGCGGATGCCCCGGCGAGCGCGGGCGATCAGTCGAGGAAGCTGCGCAGCTCGGCGCCGAAGCGAGGGATATCGATCAGGAATGAATCATGGCCTTCGATGCAGGGCAAAGGCACGAAGCGCGTCGGCACGCCGTTCTGCTCGAACGCGCCGGCGATGGCGGCCTGCTCGTCGATTGCAAACAACATATCGCTCTCGACGCCCAGCACCAGCACCTCGGCACGCACCGCGCGCAGCGCGGCCGCGAAGCTGCCGCCGTGAGCGGCCAGGTCGAACCGGTCCATGGCGCTCGACAGGTACAGATAGCAGTTGGGGTCGAAGCTGCGCACGAAGCGCTCGGCCTGGGCCTCGAGGTAACCCTCGACGGCGAAACGGGGCGCAAACTGGTTGACGGCTACGGCGTTGACCTCGAGCTGCTGGCGGCCAAAGCGCTGGCGCAGCTCGGCTGCCGAGCGGTAGGTGATCGTGCCGAGCTTGCGCGCCAGGCGCATGCCGGTGCGCGGCGGCTGCTCGGGCGAGTAGTGGCCGCCCTGCCAGTCCGGGTCGCGCAGGATGGCCTCGCGCTGCACCGAGCGCAGCGCGATCGCGAACGGTGACGCGGCGCCGCTGCCGGATATGCTGATCAGGCGTCGCGACGCATCCGGGAACTGGGTGGCGAACGCCAGCACCGACATGCCGCCGAGCGATGCGCCGGCCACCGCGGCCAGCCGCTCGACGCCAAGCGCCAGCAACGCGGCGCGCGCGGCGGCGGCGATGTCCTCGATGGCGAGCTCGGGAAATTCGACGCGATAGCGCTGGCCCGTGGCCGGATCGATCGATGCCGGTCCGGTGGATCCGAAGCAGCTGCCGAGCGAATTGATGCAGACCACGCAGTAGCGCGTGGTATTGAGCGCCAGGCCGGGTCCGATCATGCGCTGCCACCAGCCGGGCGAGGGATCCTGCTCGGTGGCGGCCGCGTGCGCCGATGGCGACAGCCCGGTGAACAGCAGGATGGCATTGTCACGCGCCGGGTTGAGCTGTCCCCAGCTTTCGTAGGCGATCTGTGCCTGCTGCAGCTGGCCCCCGCCGTAAAGCCGGAAGGGTCCGGGCAGCGAGACGCTGCCGGCTATGTTCATGGCCTGCGATGCCCGCTCAGGGTTCCGGGTCTGCGCCATCGGCGATGCCCTCGAACAGGACCGTGGACAGATAGCGTTCGCCGGTATCCGGCAGCATGGCCAGCAGCACCGACCCGTGCTGCGCCTGGCCTGCCAGCTTGAGCGCCCCTGCCACGGTGCCCCCGGACGAAATGCCGCAGAAAATGCCCTCCTGGCGCGACAGGGCGCGCGCGGTCGCGAGCGCTTCGGTATCCGTGACGGTCACGGTGCCGGTCGGCACCGCCGGATTGAGCACCGCCGGCAGGAAGTCGGGCGTCCATCCCTGGATCTTGTGCGGCGTCCAGGGCTTTCCTGACAGCATGGCCGCCCCGTCCGGCTCCACCGCCACCACCCTGACCTCGGGACGCGCCAGGCGAATGACTTCGCCGGTGCCGGTGAGAGTGCCGCCGGTGCCCCAGCCGCTGACAAAATAGTCCAGGCGCTTGCCGGCAAAGTCGGACAGTATTTCCGGCCCCGTGGTGCTGCGATGGTAGGCCGGGTTGGCTGGGTTCTCGAACTGCCGTGCCAGGAACCAGCCGTGCTGCTGTGCCAGCAGCTCCGCCTTTTTTACCATGCCGGTGCCGCGCTCGGCCGCCGCGGTCAGGATGACCCGCGCGCCAAGCATGCGCATGATCTTGCGTCGCTCGACCGAAAAGCTCTCGGCCATCACCGCCACGAACGGGTAGCCCTTGGCCGCGCAGACCATCGCCAGTGCGATGCCCGTATTGCCGGACGTGGCCTCGATCACGGTCTGGCCGGGCTTGAGGCTGCCACGTGTCTCGGCGTCTTCGATGATGGCGATGGCCAGGCGATCCTTGACGGAGCCGCCCGGATTGAAGAACTCGCACTTGACGTAGATCGTGGTGCCGGCGGGTGCAAGTCGTTGCAGGCGGACGATCGGGGTGCGCCCGATCGTGCCGAGGATGGTGTCGTAGATCATGGCCTCGTCGCCGTGGGGTTTTACGGGCGGAGCGGAACTCTAAAGGCCCGCTCCATGCGGGATCGATAAATAGAACGGCATTCTTTAATAACTTGTCGTTATGATCAACCGGGCATTTTGGTCGTATCGTGCCAGCATGAATTTTCATCAGTTGCAATACGCGGTCGCCATCGCGCGTCACGGCCTGTCGGTGACGCAGGCAGCCAGTGCGCTCGGCACTTCCCAACCGGCCATCAGCCGCGCCCTCAAGGCGCTCGAACGGGAGCTTGGCTTCGACCTGTTCGTGCGCGAAGGGCGAGCGTTCTCGCGCGTGACGCCCCAGGGCACCAAAGTTCTCGAATACGCCAACCGTGCCCTGGCTGAGATCGACAGCCTCAAGGCCGTGGCCGCGGACTTGAACCAGGACAACCGCGGCACGCTCTCGATCGCCACGACGCATACGCAGGCGCGCTACGTGCTGCCGCCAGTGGTGCACGCCTTCCGCGATCGCTATCCGGAGGTGGAACTGCATCTGCACCAGGGCACCTCCGAGCAGATCGGCGAAATGGTGGCCACCGACCGCGTGCAACTGGCCATTGCCACCGGTTCGGACGGGCTGTTTCCAGGGCTGGTGCTGCTGCCCGTGTATCGCTGGCATCGCCAGGTGATCGTGCTCAAGCATCATCCGCTGGCGAAACTCGAGCGCCTCACGCTGCACGACCTGGCGCCTTATCCGCTGGTCACCTACGTATTCAGCTTCACCGGTTCCTCCTCGCTGCACACCGTGTTCGCGCGCGAGAATCTGACGCCCAAGGTGGCGCTGACCGCGCGCGATTCCGACGTCATCAAGACCTATGTGCGGCTCGGACTCGGCGTCGGCATCGTCGCCAGCGTCGCGATCGATCCGGCCCAGGACAGCGATTTCACGGTCATCGACGCATCGCACCTGTTCCCGATCCACACCACCTGGGTGGGATTCCGGCGCGGCACGCTGCTGCGCAATTTCGCCTATGACTTCATGCAGTTGTTCGGGCCGCACCTGACGCGGCGGCTGGTGGATCGCGCCATCGAGGCCCGCGACCCGGAAGCGCAGACCGAACTGTTCCGGAAGATCTCGCTGCCGGTGCGGTGAGAGCGCGGCGAGCGGCGTGAGCGGCAGCGGTGAGCGACTGCAGAAGCTGCTGGCGGCAGCCGGACACGGCTCGCGGCGGGAAATCGAACACTGGATCCGGGCCGGCCGCCTGACGGTCGACGGGCGCATCGCTGTGCTCGGCGAGCGTGCCGGAATCGACGCGGACATCCGGCTGGACGGTGCGCCGCTGGCGCTCGTGACCAGAGGCACGGCCGCCGCGCGCGAGGTACTCATCTATCACAAGCCAGCCGGCGAGATGAGCACGCGGTCCGACCCGGCCGGGCGGCCAACGGTATTCGATCGGCTGCCGTCTCCGGCCGCAGGCCGCTGGGTCGCGGTCGGTCGACTCGACGTCAATACCACCGGCCTGTTGCTGTTCACGACCGATGGGGCGCTGGCGAATCGACTCATGCACCCGGGCAGCGAAGTCGAGCGCGAGTACCTGGTACGCGTGCGCGGCCGGCCCACCTCGGCGGTGCTGGCACGCTTGCGCGCTGGGGTGCAACTCGAGGACGGTCCGGCCCGGTTCGACCGCATTGAGGCGCACGAGACGCCTTCAGGCGGCGGGCATGCCTGGTTCCGCGTCGTGCTGCACGAGGGCCGCAATCGTGAAGTGCGCCGATTGTGGCTGGCCGCAGGTCACGAGGTCGGCCGGCTGACGCGGCTGCGGTATGGAACTGTCCGGCTGCCTGAGGATCTACGTCCGGGACAGTGGCGATGGCTCGACGCGACCGAAGCTGCTGATCTTTAGCCGAATGAATGCGTGATATGCGGGTGATATGAGGTGAACGCACAGCGATCGTCTGCAAATGTTATCAATTCTGGACTGATATTGCTGGTGGCGTGCGCTCTGGCGGCAGCGGCGCGTGCCAATCCCGATCCGCCCCCGGCAGCGGTCACGGCCCCCGTGGAGGCTGCCGAGGAACCTGCGGCACCGGGGGCGGTGCGCGTCACCAGCAGCTTCGACGTCAAATACGCGGGAGCCGTGCTGCGCCAGGTGGCCAAGCTGATGCATGCCGGCTTCGTGCGGCGCGATGCGGAGGCCGTGGCCCATGAAATCGACCAGTTGCCGGCCGAGCAGTCCCGTCAGTGGGAATTCGTGGCCACCTACAAGCGGGTCGGTTACCCGTTGCAGATCCGCGCCCGACTGGACGATTTCGGCATGCTGGACCTCGACTTCTTTTGTGCGCAGCCGGTTGCTGGCGCCGTCCGCGGTGCCGTCGACGGGTATCTGAACTCACGCGGCCTTTAAGAACATCCCCGAGAACTCCACTTTGGCCCGATTTCTGCATTGACAGTATCGGGAGTGGAAATCAGAATACGCGGCTCGTTTTTCGCGGAGGGGTACCCAAGCGGCCAACGGGAGCAGACTGTAAATCTGCCGGCTTACGCCTTCGTAGGTTCGAATCCTACCCCCTCCACCAGAGTGGTTGGGATTCCCCGTAAGGCGGCAGATTCGGGAGCGAGCGGGTTTTTTGGGTTTCCCAGCGTCATCAAGCAGGCGGGTGTAGTTCAATGGTAGAACCTCAGCCTTCCAAGCTGATGACGTGGGTCCGATTCCCACTACCCGCTCCATGGACCCCGCCGCCCACGTAGCTCAGTCGGTAGAGCACGTCCTTGGTAAGGACGAGGTCACCGGTTCGATTCCGGTCGTGGGCTCCACCAGCGGCTGAAGGATTGCAGGTCATTTGGCGCCGATGCGCGGCGTGTCGAGAGATTCGTAGAGGTTAACGACGATGTCCAAGGAAAAATTCGAACGCACCAAGCCTCATGTGAACGTGGGGACGATTGGGCATGTGGATCACGGCAAGACGACGCTGACGGCGGCGCTGACGAAGGTGATGGCGGAGGCGAACGGCGGGGCGTTTGTGGCCTAC
>DASXYW010000081.1:0-15200 GCA_036502265.1 Steroidobacteraceae bacterium
GAAGCCGACCACCGCGCCGCGCCAAGCCACCCCGTTCTGCTGCCAGTCGCGCAGCAGCGGCCTATCCGGCGACCCCGGCTGCTCACCCGGCGCGCGAGCGACCATGCGCACGATCTCCGGTGGCAGTGCACTACCCTGAAACAACAGGTGATCGGCCGGGTCGATTACCGTCATGGATTGCTGACTCGGCAATTCCGCGGCGCCCTGCCAAAGCCACCCGGGATCGATCTGGAACAGCCCCAGCCGTGGCGTGTTGGCGCAATTGACCTGATGCAGCAGGTACAGAACGGTGCCGCCGGCGGCCGGTGTCACGGCGCGAATCAGGCTCTGGCCGGCCTGCAGCCGCTGTCGATCGCCGCCGCTGATCGAGATCAGCAGCGCCGCGGGATCCGACGCATGGACGGCGTCGGCCGCGTTCTCGCGATAAGGCACCACCACCACGCCATGGAAGGCATCGGCGGTGAGCACGCGATCCTGCAACAGTGTGCCGTTAGCCCCGGCGTCGGTCGCGCTCAGATAACGCACCAGCGCGTCGGCGGACTCCAGACGTCCATGCAGCTCGCGGGCGAAGCTCTGCGCGCTGCCGGACAGTCGCTCGCTCACGAGGGTGTAGCGCTCGGTTGCCACCGCGTGCACGCGGATCCAGATTGCAGCCGCAAGCCCGATGAACACGGCGCAACCAATGATCAGCGCCATGCGTCGCCACATCACCGGCGGCTTCGCCTGTAGAGCAGCGTTCATGCGTGGGGAACTTGAGTGGCGGTGACTTACGATGATCGTTGTTCGATAACGGCCGATTTAACGCCACGCACCATTTCGATTCAGTGTCTTGGCGCAAATTCCCCGCATTGCCGCGCCGAGGGAAATGCGAACTGCGTCTCAGACGCAGGGGTTCACCTTTCCGGGTACGCGCCCGCCAGCTGCCGTATGCCGGCATAGGTATAGCGGTACACGCCGCGCCGGCCGCTGCGCGCGGCCGCGCACATGGCGGTCGCGACGACTGCCGCGTCGATCGCGCGAAAGCGTGCCCAGCTGCCCAGCAGCAGAGGGTTGGCGATCCGCATCGCCAGCTGCGCGCTCAGCTCCAGCGCGCGCAGCTGGCGTCGCGCGCCCAGCAGCACCGAGGGCTGCAGGATATCCAGTGAGCGAAAGCGCAGACCCTCCAGTGCCTTCTCAATCTCGCCCTTGACGCGCAGATAGAAATTCTTGGAGCCGGCGGCAGCGCCAACCGCGGAAACCACCACCAGGCGCTCGGCGCCACTGTTGAACGCGAGCTGTGCAAACTCCAGCACCAATTCGAAGTCGACGGCCCGAAAGGCGCTCTGGCTGCCGGCATCACGAATCGTGGTGCCGAGGCAGCAGTACGCATCCTGGCACTGCAGGCCCTTGAGCTGCGCCTGCAGCGATGCCTCGAAGCGCACCACGCGATTGGCCAGACGGGCGTGATCGAGCGGCAACGGCCGGCGTGACAGCGCATGCACGCGGGCGACCTGGGGTGACTGCAGCAGCAGCGGCAACAGCCGGCTGCCGACCATGCCGCTGCCGCCGGCGACCAGCGCTATTCTCTCGGCGCTCTCTGCCATGCATTGAGCTTACCTCAGATCGGCAGCGACATCTGGCCGCCGCGTGCCGGAGCGCGAAACTGCGTACACGACAATTCGCGCATACGTCCGTTCGACAGACCGTGGCGCCGACAGGCCAGCGCAAAACGGTCGCGCAGCAGATTTGCCCAGGCGCCATTGCCGCTCATGCGGCTACCGAAGCGCGGATCGTTGTCGCGGCCACCGCGCGCCGACCGGATCAGCGACATCACGTGCTCGGCCCGCTGCGGCAGGTGCTGATCCAGCCACGCCCGAAACAGCTCGCGCAGTTCGTGCGGAAGTCGCAGCAGCACATAGCCGGCCCGTATCGCACCGTGGCCCGCCACCGCCGCGACGATGTCTTCGACTTCACAATCGTTGACGGCGGGGATCACCGGCGCCACCAGCACACCGGTCGGCACGCCGGCGGCCGACAGCTCGCGAACCACCCGCAGCCGTGCCTGGGGCGAGGCCGCGCGCGGTTCCAGCGTGCGCTTGAGCTCAGGGTCCAGGCTGGTAATGCTGACGAACACGTGCACCAGTCGATCCTGTGCCAGCGATCGCAGCAGATCGAGATCGCGCAGGATCAACGTGCCCTTGGTGACCAGGCTCACCGGATGCCGCGTGCGCTCGAGCACCTCGAGCACCGAGCGCGTGACCTTGAGGTCGCGCTCGAGCGGTTGGTAGGGATCGGTGTTGGCGCCGAGCGTGATCGGCTTGACCTGGTAGCCGGGGGCGGCCAGTTCCGCCTCCAGCAGACGCGCGGCGTCCTGCTTGTAGAAGATGCGGGTCTCGAAATCGATGCCGGGCGACAGGTCCATGTAGGCGTGGCTCGGACGCGCATAGCAATAAACACACCCATGCTCGCAGCCGCGGTACGGATTGATCGATTGCTCGAACGGGATGTCCGGCGAATCGTTGCGGGTGATGATCGAGCGCGCGGACTCAGGCCGCACTTGGGTGGCGATCGAGTCCGGCAGCTCGGCTTGATACCAGCCGTCGTCCACGCGCTCATGATCGCGTGCGAGAAACCGCGCAGTCGGATTGCTGAGCGCGCCGCGTCCTTTGTAGAGCCCCATAGCAGATACTGTACATATATACAGTAGTCCGGTAAATCACCCGATGGGAGCGGGATTCCGCTCCATGGTCTTAAGTCGCTAACTTCTGCAAAGTTCGCTGATCAGTGGGACAAAAACATGCGATACGCTGGATTCGTGCTTTCATCGCTGTAGCTGTAGTGCAGCTCCTGCAGGTGCCGCAGAAACTCGGCTCGATCGGCCTTGGGGACCTGGATCCCCGCCAGGACCCGGCCGTAATCGGAGCCGTGATTGCGATAATGAAACAGGCTGATGTTCCACGAACTGCCGACGGATTTGAGAAATCTCAGCAGCGCCCCGGGGCGCTCCGGAAACTCGAAGCGATACAGCAGCTCATCGGCCGCCGAGACGCCCGCGCCCGCCGCCGCATCGATACCGGGTGCGTGGCCTCCGACCATGTAGCGTACGTGCAGTTTGGCCACTTCGTTGCCGCTCATGTCGATCACCTGGTAGCCGGCCGCGCGCAGCTGCTCGATCACCGCGTTGGCTTCGCTGTGTCCGGCGCCCAGTGCAAAACCGACGAACACCCGGGCGCGATCGCTGCCGCTGTATCGGTAATTGAACTCGGTGATATTGCGCTGCCCTAGCGCCTCGCAGAACTGCAGAAAGCTGCCCGGCCGCTCCGGGATCTCCACCGCCAGCAGTGCTTCACGCTCGGCGCCCAAATCCGCGCGCTCCGCCACGTGGCGCAGGCGATCGAAATTCATATTGGCGCCACTGTTGATGGCGATCAGCCGCAACTCGTGCCCGGGCCCCGAACCGGTCACAACAGCACCGGCCGCGGCGCGCGCCAGATAGCGCTTGATGCCGGCGACCGCCAGCGCGCCCGCGGGCTCCACTATCGCGCGCGTCTCCTCGAAGATGTCCTGGATCGCGGCACAGATCTCATCGGTGTCCACCAGCACGACCTCATCCACGTAGCGGCGCGCCAGTTCGAAGGTCTCCTCGCCCACCCGCCGCACGGCAACGCCATCGGCGAAGATTCCGACGCGATCGAGCGTGACCCGCTTGCCAGCCTGCAGCGACTGATACATGGCGGCGGCATCCTCCGGTTCCACGCCAATGACCCGGACCCGCGGATACAGCTGCTTCACGTAAGCGGCGATACCGCCTATGAGGCCGCCGCCACCGACCGGAACGAAGATTGCATCGATCTCGCCAGCGGTCTGTCGCACGATCTCCATTCCGACCGTACCCTGCCCGGCGATCACATCCGGATCGTCGAATGGGTGCACGAACACCAGGTGGCGCTCGCGTGCCAGCGTCAGCGCGTGCTCGTAGGCACTGTCGTAGATGTCTCCATGCAGCACCACTTCGCCGCCCAGATCCATCACCGCCTGGACCTTGATGGCCGGCGTGGTCTGCGGCATGACGATCGTCGCCGGCACCGCACGCTTGCGTGCCGCCAGGGCCACGCCCTGCGCGTGATTGCCGGCCGAAGCGCAGATCACCCCGCGCGCGGCGGTCGCGGCCGACAGGTGCGCGATCTTGTTGTAGGCGCCGCGCAGCTTGAATGAGAACACCGGCTGCAGGTCTTCGCGCTTGAGCAGAATGCGGTGACCAAGCCGGCGCGACAACCGGGGCGCCAGGTCGAGCGGCGATTCCATAGCCACATCGTAGACGCGCGCCTTGAGCACGCGCTGCAGATAGTCGTCGCTCATCGGACGAGCTTAAGCTATTGCGCGGGCTTGGCAAGAACACCGGCGGTGCACGCCGGCGAGATCGTCAGCTGCGCTCGCCGCTGGGGCTGGGTCGCTCGGGCGCCGGCCGGATCACGAAGCGAAATTCGCTCTTGCCCAGGGTGACGATGTCGCCTTCCTTGAGCGCGCGGCGATTAACCCGCTCGGAATTCACGTAGGTGCCGTTGGTGCTGTTGAGATCTTCGATGACCGTCTTGCTTCCGTACAACAGCACCACCGCGTGATGGCGGCTGATGAATTCGGCATCGATACGAATGTCATTGTCGGGCGTGCGACCGATGGTGGTGCGCCGGCCAAGCAGCTGTACGATCCCGGTCTCGCCCTGGGTACGCACCAGCATGCGGGTCGGCTCCGCGTGCCCCAGGTGCTCGAGATTCTGCTGAATGCTGCCGAGCACGGCGGCACTGCTCGCGGTCTCGGTCTCGAGACGTTTGATCAGAGCGTTGCGCTGCTCGAGTGAATGCCGCACCGCCTCGAGCTGGGTACGCAGATCGCCGATTTCCTGCGCCTGCGTCCGGATTTCGGTCTCCAGCGCGACGTGACCTTCAAGCGCGGCCTTCTCGGCCGCTGCGGCGTTGGCTTGTTGCTGCTCGCCCTCAGCGCGCTGCGCGACGATCTCGGCTTGCAGCTGCGCAACGCGCTCCTGGCCGGCGCGAATCTGCCCGCCGAGCTCGTTCTCGCGGTCGCCGTGCAGCTGGATGCGCTCGGACACTTCCCGTTCCAGCGCCATGACCCGCAGGTTGCGCTCGCTGATGACCGCGTCGCGATCTCCGAGCATGGCCTCGAACACCTGTCGGCGGCCCTCGAGCGAGTGCAGATTCTCCCGAAAACGCTCGGCGTAGGCGCGCGCCTGGGCCAGATCGCTCTCGGCGGAACGCAGCCGGCGGGCCTGGATCTGACGTTCCTTGAGACTGGCGCTGGCCGAGGCATCGTGCGATTCGATGGCGGCGTGAGCGGCACTCGCGTCATCGCGCGCCGCTCTGAGATCGGAGCGCAGCGTGTCGCGCTCGGAGCTGGCGGCGGCGAGTTCACCGGCTACGGTGGCCTGCTGCGACTCCAGCTCGATAATGCGTCGGTCGCGCAGTCCGACCTCGCGCTCGAACATCGATAGCTGTTCACTCTTGCGATTGAGCAGCTGCTCGAGCTCACGCAGATTGTTGGTCAGGTTGCCTAGATTGTGTTCGAGCTGGCCGCGGCTTTCGGTGACCGAAGCCAGATCGGAGCGCAGCGCGCCGATCTCGGCGTCCTTCAGGCTTTGCTCCACCCGCTGTTCGCTGGTCGCATCGTCGTCGAGCCGGGCCGGTTCCACGGCGCGTGCGCTGGCCGCAGCGGCGCCGACCGCACCGGCCCGCAGCTGCGCGGAAGACATCATCCACGTGTCGGTGGAGCTCAGTGTCTCATCGGGCGCGACCGCGGTTGACATGCCGGGCAGCATCGGCAGCTCGGCGGTTTCCTCCAGGTCGACCGGGGTCTGGGTCTCGTGTTGTTTTGCCATCAATGCACCTTGGGCGCGAGCTTAAGCCAGGCCCAGAAACACGCGCAGCTGACTGGCGTGGCGCTCGAATTCGGCCGCCGGGTGACCGCCGGCGTCGGTCGCACGCAGATCAATCACCAGCGACGGCTGGCGCAAGGTCCGAGCCTCACTACGGACCGACTCGGTGTCGGGCGATAGCACCACGCGTCCAATCTGAGCGGCACGCTGCTGCGTCAGTGCCAGCGCTATCGCCACGCCACTTTCGTGCGCCAGCAGATCGATGTGCCGCAGATGCATCGAGTCGAGGAAGTCACCCAGGCCTAAGGCCAGGTCGGTGCTGCTGGCGTGCGAAGGCATCGGGTCGGACTCGCCACTGCCCGGCAGATCGGGCGCGTACACGCAGCGATCGCGACCCAGTGGCGCAAGCAGCGGACGGAAAAACCGGCCGGACCCCGGTGCCCCGGCAATGCATAGCAGCGAGGTCGCCTCGTCGAAGCCGCCGCCGGCCGGGATGGCGTAATGCACGTGCAGCTGGCCGTAGCGGCAATCGAAATACGCGCGTCGCACGCGCGGCTCGGACGGGGTGGGAAACACGGCACGTTGAGCTCTATTCATTCTGCGAGTCACCCTTGTCTGGCGGGTCGCACGCGTACCGGCCAACGGCGCGCGCGGGCCGCAGCCTATTTATCAACACGTCTGTCGCGTACGTGACACCTGTTCGTGTCCATTATTCCTTAATGGGTTGACCTGCCATGCGACCCAATACCCAACTTCCGTGATATGCCCGGACCTGGCCCGCAACCCCAAGACTGGCACCGAAGTGGGGTGGCCGCCAGCGGCGGGCGCCGCCGGCGCCCACCAGCACCGTTCCGGCACCGCAGCTTGAGCATAACCTATGGATATATAAGGTAAACAGCCGCGTCAGCGGCTTTTTTTCTGACCCGCGTCGGCGTGCAGGTAGTGCAAAAAACGGTGCACCACCGGAGTGAACACCACCGCGGTCGTCGCCAGCAGGGCGATGCCCGAATAGAGCGCATAGCTGCCGGCGAACACCTTCCCCGCCGAGGTGTCCGGGGTGGCGATCGGTCCCATGCCCGACAGGATCATCGCCGCGTTCTCATAAGCATCGATCCAGGACAGTCTGACCAGGAAGTGGTAGCCGGCCATGCCCAACAGCAGCGACAGCCCGATAAGAACCAGACCAATGGCCGCATTCTTGGCCACGCGCCGCAGAAACCGCGGCCAACGCAGCAGCGGCTCCGACAAACGTTCATATTTTCCGAATCCGCGCACGTCGCTGTCAGGCATTGAAGCCGGCCGGTGCAATAACGATCAAGTGGTGCCGGGAAATCTCCATGGGCGGCATAGCGTTGCGTGGGGTGTCGGCATGCAAGTCAGTGCTCAATCGAATTTCCCGTGATTCCGGTACGGTCCCAAGTACTTTGCAACGGCTACATTTGCCGACGCAAGTCATCCAGCGTAGGAGTCGTCCGGTTGACGCGGTGCAATGACGGGTGTTCGGATGCTGCGATGGCGGCCGTACGCACGTTTTTCTTGGCCGTTTTGTTCGGCGGCGCCTGCGCTCCGGTGATGGCGCAGCTCACCACCTCCGATCCGAATGCCGCCGCGAGCGAGCAGCACGAGCCGGAGGGTTCCGTGCCATCCGACGAGGAGCTCGAGGCGAGGCACGCCCGCATTGGCGGCATCGAGATCGATTCGGTCCAGATCTTCGATCTGAGCAATCCAGAGGACAACAACTGGCTGTTTCGAACCGCCGACCGCCTGCACGTGCGCACCCGCGTTTCGGCGATTGCCGCGCAGCTGCTGTTTCACCGCGGCGACCGGTACTCGCGCCGGCTGCTGGATGAGACCGCGCGCAACATCCGCGAAAACTCCTCGTTCCTGCGCGAGCCGGTCATCCGGCCGATCCGCTACCACGACAACACCGTGGATATCGTGGTAATCACCCACGACGTTTGGACATTGCAGCCGGGCATCAGCTTCGGGCGCAGCGGCGGCAAGAACACCACCCGGGTGAATTTCTCCGACAGCAACTTTCTCGGCTTCGGCAAGGCGATCGAGGTCGGTCACGGTGAGGATGTGGATCGCAGCTCGACCTTCCTCCAATGGACCGACCCGAACGTGTGGGGCAGTCGCTGGAACGACGGCGCGCAGTATTCGAGGAATTCCGACGGCACGGTGTGGGGCGTGGGCAGCAGCCTGCCGTTCTATTCGCTCGAGACGCGCACCGCGGCCGGCGGCAATATCGGCGACAACCACTCCAAGGTCACACGCTACCGACTCGGCCAGACCTATGATGCCTACGATGACGACGCTCGGGTCGCCGACCTGTTCTACGGCCAGGCTCTGAAGGTGACCGATCTGTGGACCGAAAGGCTGATGCTCGGCTGGCACGTGGACCGCAGCCACTTTGGCCCCTCGCCCAACGCGCTGCTGCGCTCGCCGCTGCCGCAGGATCGCGACCTGTCGTATCCGTTCGCGCGCATGCAATGGGTCGAGAACCGCTACGACACGATGCGCAACCTGGATCTGATTGCGCGCACCGAGGACGTGCACTTCGGGCTCGACGCCAGCATCGGGCTCGGCTTCGCCAATCATCAGTTCGGCTCCGACCGCCATTCACTGATCGCCGATACCGAGATCAGTTACGGCTGGGATTTCAGCGACCAGCGGCAGATGTTCCTGACCAGCCGCCTGGCATCGCGCTTCGAAGACGGCGCCATGCACGATGCAATGGCGACCTGGATCGCGACTTTCTATCAGACCACCAGCGATAACACGCGTATGGTCGCGCGCCTGTCGGGGGATGCCGGCCACGACCTCGACGGCGACCACACGCTGCAGCTGGGCGGAGACACTGGCCTGCGCGGCTATCCGCTGCGTTACCAGAACGGCAATCAGCGCACACTGTTCACGCTCGAGGAGCGTCTGTATACCAACTACTATCTGTTTCGGCTGGTCAACTTGGGCGCCGCGGCGTTCTACGACATGGGCCGCACCTGGGGCACGACGCTGGTGCCGACCCCGCAGCTCGGACTGCTCAAGGATCTGGGTGTGGGACTGCGGCTAGGCAATGCACGCTCATCGTTTGGCAGCGTGATCCACATCGATCTGGCCGTACCGCTGGATCGCAGCTCGGGCGTGCACATCAGTCCGGTGCAGATCCTGGTCAGTACGCAGCAGAGCTTTTAGCGCGATCTCAGAACATCCCGGACGGATCGATCTCCCCGGGCGCAGCATCCTGCGCGCGCGCGGCGATGAATTCGCCGGTGATCATCGCGTCGTAGCCGAGGCCCGGCCCGACCATCGGGTACACGCCGGCATCGGGGTCGATGATGACCTCGAGAAACGCCGGGCCGGCGAAGGATAGGAACTCCGTCACCACCGCCGGCACGTCCTGCTTGCGATCCAGGCGCCGCGCCCACTGGAAGCCGTCGGCCGTGGCCGCGCGGACGAAGTCCTTCTTGTGCAGCGATTTGTCGCTGCCCGACAGCCGGCCCTTGAAGAACAGTTTCTGCCACTGCTTGACCATGCCATCGCCGAAATTGTTCAGCACCACCACCTTGATCGGCAGGTCGTAGGTGGTCGCCGTCTCAAGCTCACCGATGTTCATGCGGATGCTGGCGTCGCCGTCAAAATCGATCACCAGGCGGCCCGGATTGGCCACCTGCGCGCCGATCGCCGCCGGCAGACCGAAACCCATCGTGCCCATGCTGCCCGAGGTCAGCCACAGCCGAGGTTCGCGAAAGTCGAACATCTGCGCGGCCCACATCTGATGCTGGCCGACGCCGGTCGCGATGATGGCCCGCCCACGCGTGTGGCGATTGATCTCCTCGATCACGTAGTGCGGCTGCACCAGCTCACTGGCGCGGTCGTAATTCATCGCGTGATGTCGCTTGAGCGCGCCGACCGCGGTGCGCCACTGACCGAAGTCGGACTTGAAGCCGGTGCGTGCGGCTCGTGCTTGCAGCGCCGTTAGTGCCTCGGGCAGCAGACCGACGTGACTCCAGTGCGCATTCTTGACCTTGTTGATCTCGGCCTGGTCGACGTCCAGCTGGGCGATGCGGCGTGCGTTGCGGACGAACTTGCGCGGATCGCCGGCGACCCGATCATCGAAGCGAGCGCCGATGGCGATCAGAAAGTCGCAGTCGTCGGCGGCGTAGTTGGCGAATGCGGCGCCGTGCATGCCGAGCATGCGCATCGACAGCGGATCGGTGGTATCAAGGGCCCCAATGCCCATCAACGTCGTGACCACCGGGATGCCGAATCGGCGCGCGAATTCGGTAAGCGCACTGGCTGCCTCGCCGTTGATGACGCCGCCGCCGGCATAGATCAGCGGGCGCTTCGATTCAGCCAGCAGCTGCAGAAATCCATCGGCCGCCGCCTCGCCCAGCGCGCTGTCGGTAAGTTCGCGCAGGCGCGCGCGATAGCCCGGGATCGGCAGCCGTCCCTCACCCTGAAAGACGCCGGTCGCGGTCTGCACATCCTTGGGCAGGTCGACCACCACCGGTCCGGGCCGGCCGGTGCGGGCGATCTCGAACGCGGTGCGCATGGTCGCCTCGAGCCGGCCCGGCTCGGTGACCAGCAGCACGTGCTTGGCCACGGCGCCCATCATCGAGGCCACCGGCGCCTCCTGGAAGGCGTCGGTCCCAATGGCCGCGCGTGCCACCTGTCCGCAGATCACCACGATCGGAATTGAGTCGGCCATGCAATCGCGCACCGGCGTGACGGTGTTGGTCGCTCCCGGCCCGGAGGTCACCAGGCACACCCCGACCTTGCCACTGGCGCGGGCGTAGCCGGCCGCCATGAATCCGGCGCCCTGCTCGTTGGCCGGCACGATCAGCGGTAACTGCGGTCCGCCGTCGCTCTTGCGGGCTTCGTTAAAGGTGAAAATGGCGTCATAGGTCGGCAGAATGGCGCCGCCGCTGTAGCCGAAGATCGCCCCGATACCCTCGTCGGAGAGCACCTGGACGACCATCTCCGCGCCGGTCATGGTCTTGCCGGCCAGAGGATGCCGGCCGGGGGCGGCAGCGGTGCTGGCGAGTTCTTTCACGGACATGAACGTTCGAGAATAGCCGAGCCGACCTGCAATTGGCTATTCTGCGCCGGAAATCCGCCGTCTTAAGCGATCTATGCGACACATCATCGGAATCCTACTGCAGAACGAGGCCGGTGCCCTGACGCGCGTCGCCGGCATGTTTTCCAGTCGCGGCTACAACATCGAGTCGCTATCGGTTGCTCCCACCGACGATCCGACGGTGTCGCGTCTGACACTGGTGACCAGCGGCTCGGAGGCAGTGATCCTGCAGATCGCCAACCAGCTCAAGAAGCTGATAGACGTGGTCAGCGTCGAGGACATGACCCGGGGTGAGCACATCGAGCGCGAGCTGGTGCTGCTCAAACTGCGGGTCGAGCCGTCGCGGCGCGACGCGGTGCGCGGCTACGTGGTGCGCACCGGCGGGCGAGTGCTCGACCCGTCGAGCGAGTGCTTCATCGTCGAGCTGCTAGGCAGCGAAGCCGAGGTCACCGGCTTCATCCGCGATCTGGCCGCCAATGCCGAGCTGTGCGAGGTGGTCCGCAGCGGCGCCTTGGGGCTTAGTCGCAGCGCGCAGGCGCTGCGCGTGGTGGAGTAAGCCTGTCTGCCAGGCGGCGATGGCGCTAGGGGATCAGCACGCTGGCGCCGACGGTACGGCGCGCTTCCAGATCGTTGTGCGCCTGGGCGGCATCAGCCAGCGCATAGCGCTGCCCGATATGCACGCGCAGTTTGCGGGTGCGCACCAGCGTGAACAGCGCGCGCGCCGCGGCTTCGAGCTCCGGGCGCGTGGCGATGTAATCGAACAGCGATGGCCGTGTCAGCACCAGCGAGCCGTGGCGTGCCAGGGCCAGCGGCGCGACCGGCGGCGGGGGTCCCGAAGCGTTGCCGAAGCTGACCATCATGCCGCGCGCTCGCAGGCAGTTGAGCGAGTCCTCGAAGCTGTCCTTGCCCACCGAGTCGTAGACCACGTCGGCCATGCGGTCGCGGGTGTAGCCACGCACGCGCTCCGCGATGTCATCGCGTCCGGCGACGAAAACCTGGTGGCAGCCCTGACGCTTGGCCAGCGCGATCTTGGCCTCGGCGCCGACGATGCCCATGACCTTGGCCCCCAGTACCCTGGCCCATTGCGTCAGCAGTGAGCCGACGCCGCCCGCAGCCGCATGGATCAGCACGAAGTCGCCGCGCCGCACGCGATAGGTACGACGCAACAGATACTCGGCGGTCAGGCCCTTGAGCATCAGCGCCGCGGCCTGCTCATCGCTGATCGCAGCCGGCAGGCGCACCACGTGGCGCGCCTCCAGATTGCGCCGCTCGCAGTAGGCACCGGCCGCCGCCAGCACGTAGGCGACGCGTTGTCCGAGCCTGAAGCCGCGCACCCCGGCGCCGATGGCGGTCACCACGCCGGCCGCTTCACGCCCCGGCGTCTCCGGCAGCGCTCGCGGATACAGGCCGCTGCGATCGTAGATGTCGATGAAATTGACGCCGATGGCGGTGTGGCGCAGCTGCAGCTCGCCACGCGCCGGGCGTTGCAGCGGCAGGCGCTCCCACTTGAGCACCTCGGCGCTGCCGTGCTCGTGAAACACGATCGCATTGGTGATTTCGGCCTGCATGCGCGGTCCTGCTCGGGCGGGCGACCGAATGTACCACCGCCGTCGTGGCGATGCTGCCGGGCGAGGCTCGGCGGCGACCTGCCGCTACAGCGCGGCGTTGTCGGTTTCGCCGGTACGAATGCGGATCACGCGATCGATGTCGGTGATGAAAATCTTGCCGTCGCCGACCTTGCCGGTCTTGGCGGCCTTGAGCACGGCCTCGACCACCTGGTCAGCCAGTTCGGCCCGCACCGCCACCTCGACCCGGGTCTTGGGCACGAAATCGACCACATATTCGGCACCGCGATACAGTTCGGTATGTCCGCGCTGCCGCCCGAAGCCTTTAACTTCAGTCACGGTCATGCCGGAGACGCCGATTTCCGACAACGCTGCGCGAACGTCATCGAGTTTGAAAGGCTTGATAATCGCGGTGATCAGTTTCATACGAGCTCTCCCAACTCCATTCTTGTTGCATCGGCTGTGGACGCTTCCGACGAGTGCAGCTTTCGTGCCACGCCGGCCGTGCCCTATTTTTGCCGCAGCAGGGCCCTATCCGGTGCCATCGGTGTCCTCGACGGCACCAAATCGGCGCCGGGCGGCCTTGGGTTCGCACGGGCATGGTGCCTGCTGCAGTGTACGCGAGCTAGCGCAACACCATCAGCAAGTCCTTGGCATCGATTGATGCGCCGGCCTGGACCAGTACCTCGCTGACCTCGCCGTCGACCTCGGCGCGCACTCCTGCCTCCATCTTCATGGCCTCGACCGTCACCACGATGTCCCCGCGCCGCACCTTTTGGCCTACGGCCACCGGCACCGTGGCGACCGTACCGGGCATCGGGGCTCCCACGTGATGCGGGTTACCTGGATCGATCTTGCGCGGCGGCGGACGCGAGGGCACCTGGCTGCGATCGGTCACACGCACCGAGCGCGGCTGGCCGTTGAGTTCGAAGAACACGGTCCGGGTACCGTCCTCGTGCGGCTCACTCTTGGTCACGTAGTGCACGATCAGGGTCTTGCCGCGCTCCAGGTCGATGCTGATTTCCTGGCCCGGTTCCATGCCGTAGAAGAACACCGGCGTCGGTAGGATGGCCACGTCGCTGTAGCGGCGCCGATCGGCGGCATAGTCGAGGAATACCTTCGGGTACATCAAATAAGACGCAAACTGCCGGTCGCTCAGGGCATGCTCGGCTTTTTCGGCCGCCTCGGCCCGCAGCCGCTCAAGATCGGCGGGCGGTGACTCGGCGCCCGCGCGTTGCTTGCGCGGGGCGGCACCCTTGAGCACCTTGCCCTGCAGCCCGGGCGGAAAACCGCCGTACGGCTGGCCCAGATCGCCACGGAACAGCTGCACCACCGACTCGGGAAAGGCGATCTCGGTATTCGGGTCCAATACCGCCTCGCGGCTCAGCGAGTTGGTGACCATCAGCAGCGTCATGTCCCCGACCACTTTCGAGGTCGGCGTCACCTTGATGATGTCGCCGAACATTTCGTTGACCTCGGCGTACGTCCGGGCCACCTCCGGCCAGCGGGTATCGTCGATCCCGAGCGCGCGCGCCTGTTCGCGCAGGTTGGTGTACTGCCCGCCCGGCATTCCGTGCACGTACACCTCGGAGGCGCCGGCGCGGTTGTCGCTCTCGAAAGCGACGTAGGCCTTGCGTACCTGATCCCAATAGTGCGACAGCGCGCGGATGTGGCCGGTATCGAGCCCCGGATCGCGCGGGCTGAAACGCAGCGCCTCGGCGATCGAGCCGAGGTTCGGCTGCGAGGTCAGACCGCTCATCGAATCCATCGCCCCATCGACGGCGTCGGCGCCGGCGGCAATCGCCGCGAACACGCTGGCGGCGGCGATACCGCTGGTGTCGTGGGTATGGAAGTGCACCGGCAATCCGGTGTCGTCGCGCAGCGCCTTCACCAGGTCATAGGCGGCACGCGGCTGGCATAGCCCGGCCATGTCCTTGATACCGATGATGTGCGTACCGGCGCGCTTGAGTTCACGCGCCAGCTTCACATAGTACTCGAGGGTGTACTTGCGCTCGTGCGGATTGCACAGATTGCCGGTGTAACACAGCGCTGCCTCACACAGGCGGCCGGCCTGCAGCACCGCGTCCATCGCGACCCGCATGTTGTCGACCCAGTTGAGAGAATCGAAGATTCGAAACAGATCGATGCCGGCATCGGCGGCCTGGCGCACGAAGTACTGCACCACGTTGTCGGGGTAGTTGGTGTAACCGACGGCGTTGGCAGAACGCAGCAGCATCTGCAGCAGCAGATTCGGCATCGCTTCGCGCAGCCGTTCGAGACGTTCCCATGGATCCTCCCGCAGAAATCGCATCGCCACGTCGAACGTGGCGCCGCCCCAGCACTCGACCGAGAACAGTTCCGGCAGCAGCGCGGCGTAGGCCGGCGCCACCGCCACCATGTCGGCGGTACGCATGCGGGTCGCCAGCAACGACTGATGCGCATCGCGCATCGTGGTATCGGTCAGCAGCACGCGCTCCTGGCTGCGCATCCATTGGGCGAAGCGCTCAGGCCCAAGCTGCAGCAGCCGCTGCCGGGTGCCCGCGGGCGGCTTCGTGCCGCGCGGCACCTCCACCGGCACGCGCGGTGAGCGCATCAGCGTCAGCAGCGCCGGTACGTTGCGATCCTTGACCTGCGGATTGCCGTTGACGACGGTATCGGCCAGAAAGCTCAGGATGCGGGTCGCGCG
>DASXYW010000082.1:0-34895 GCA_036502265.1 Steroidobacteraceae bacterium
TGTCGCCGTACTCATACCCCCACTTCCACTGGTAGCCGGTGACGTGGATGGTCAGCTCGGTGGCGACCGGATCCTCAGTCTGCACCAGCACCCTCGCGGCCGGGACTGCCATGCTGATCAGGATCAGCACCGGAATAATGGTCCAGATGATCTCGATTCGGTTGCTGTGCAGGAAATGCTGATCGGCGACGGCACCCTTGCTTTTGCGGAACCGGACCATCGAATAGATCATGAAACCGAACACCACGATCGCGATGGCAACGCACCACCAGAACATCAGCATGTGCAGCGAGTAGATCTTGCGCGACATATCGCTGATGCCTTCGGTCATGTTCAGCGTCCAGGCCGCATTCGCCTCCGGAGCGGCGGCTAGCATGAGCACGGCGGCGCTGACAGCAGCCGCGGGCAATCTCGGAAGTTTGTTCGTCATTCTGGTCCCGTACCCTTTAGGCGCTTAGCTTTAGTCCAGCGGCGGCGATTCGCTGATACGACCAACCGAACGCATCAGCCGACCGGCCAATGCCCGCCGTTGCTCTTCTGTCAGAAAGCTTCCGACCTCGTACGATCGACCATGTGACTCGATCGTCAAGCGGCTGGGATGCAAGCGCGTTTCAGCGCGCCGCAGTTTAACCTGCGCCCAGTGCCGCGGAAACACGACTTGCTCGCGAAGCTCCCGCCGCTGAGTCGCCACTTCGACCCGGTCGTCGGTGACCGTGATGGTCTGCGAATAATGCTGTCGCTGCAAGCTGCTGCGCAGCGCCCAACCCAGCACCAGCATCTCCAGGCCCGCGAACGGAAACACCGGCCACAACCCCTTGAGCGTCATCGCCAGTGCGATCGTGAACGAGACCAGGCAGATGCTGCTGAAAAACAGTAGCGCGCCGCGCGTGGTCAGCGAACAGTTCGGCGATAGCTGGATCGTCAGAACGTGGTCCACTTTCAAGTCCGTCGGCAGGGAAAACTACGGTGCCATGGCATCATACGAAGCGAGCTTTTCGGTCGCAAGGACAACGACTTAAGTCGCGTCGAGTTCAGACATCTGCGCGCTGAACAGCGCGCTGGCTGCGGCCACCAGATGGCTGGCATCGCCATCGGTGCTACGCGAGTGCGGCAGTAGCGCCAGTCTTGGCACACCGAGCATCTCGTCGAGCGCGGCAATGTTGTCGTCCAGCGCCGGCATGTCGGGGTTCAGCACCGAGCCGATCCAACCTTGAAGCTTTAATCCGGATGCACCGATTGCCTGCACGGTGAGCAACGCGTGATTAAGACAGCCCAGGCGCAGTCCGATGACCAGCACCACCGGCAGCGCCAGACGCTGCGCGATGTCGGCCATCGTCCCGAGCTCACCGATCGGCGCAAACCAGCCGCCGGTTCCTTCCACGACGATCACATCGCAGCCAGTGGCGAGGCGCTGGTAAGCCGCCGCCACGTGTTCCGGCTCGATTCGCACACCGGCGCGCTGGGCGGCGATATGCGGGGAAACTCCCCAGTCAAAGGCGTATGGATTGATGTCGAGACGATCGCAATCAGGGGGAGAACATGTAATGATTGTGGCGACATCATCGTTGATCATGTCGCCTTCCGCATAGAAACCGCCTAGCCTTGGCAGCTCGCTGGTGGCCACGGGGCGCCTACCTGCCGCCACCGGCTTCATGCCCACACAGCGCACCCCCCGACTTTGCAATGCCCGCAACAGCGCCACGGTGACCCGGGTTTTGCCAATCTCGGTATCGGTACCGGCAATGAATACCCCGGCGCTCATCGCGGTGTCCTGCGAATGTCCGACACCGGCACCGAGAATTCGCCCGGCGGCGCGGATGGCTCGAATGCATCGGCGCGCTGCGCGTTGCCGAACGCGGCGCCGAAGATGACTTCGAAGGTTGCCGGTACACCCGTGGCGCTGCGCCCCGGTCGGTAGGCGTCGACCATGCGCTGCATGCGCGCGCGACCGGTGAGGCCACGCGCGCGCCCACTGGCGGCATTGCCCGCGCCGATGTGCTTGAGCGCACGCATCAGCGCATACACGTCCGGGTAGCGCAGACGATGCTGTTCGAGATCGAGCACCGGCTCGCGCAGACCGGCGTGCATCAGCGCATCGCCCAGCTGCGGCAGATCGGCAAACGGTGTCACGTGCATCCCATCATCGACGCTCGACCAGGCGGCGCGCAGCTCGTGCAGCGTCTCGGGCCCGAAGCTGGAGAACAGCAGCACGCCCCCGGGCTTGAGCACGCGCGCCAGCTCGCGAAATACGGGCTCTGGCTGCGCACACCACTGCAGCATCAGATTGCTGAAGATCAGTTCGACGCTGCCATCCGCCAACGGCAGCGTGTGCGCGTCCGCGCACAGGCGATCGAAGCCTCGCCACGGCCACAGTGCGCGTGGCGCCGCGCGCAGCATCCCGGGCGCGATATCGATTGCGATGACGCGGGCACGCGGGTAGCGCCGGCGCAGCGCGATCGCGCCACGGCAAGTACCGGCCCCCAGATCCAGCACGGTCTGCGGCAGCAACGAGAAGTAGCCCAGCCGCTCGAGCAGTTCGGCACGCACCTGCTGCTGCAGCAGTGCGCCGGCATCGTAGTCGGGTGCGGCACGATCGAAGGCCCGCATCACGGCGCGACGGTCGAAGGAGAAATTTTCCTGCGCCGGAGCGTTCATCGGCGCCCGGGTGCCGCTCGGACCGCGAAGCGCTGTGCACCAGGTCGGATGAAATCGAGCAGCCTAGCCGCCACCTCCTGGGCGTGCGACAGGAATGGCGCATGGCCGGCGCGTCGCACCAGCAACAGGCGCGCATCCGCCAGCAGCTGCACCAGCGCCTGCGAGGCCTGCGGCTGAGTCACGCGATCGTACTGGCCGGCAATCACCAATACCGGCAGCCGGATGGCGCGCGCCAGCGCACGCAGATCGTTGTGCTGAAGCAGCGCAAGCCCGGCCTGCAGGGCGTCCGGCCGCGCGTTGCCGTGATCGCGCAGCGCGCGCTGCAGGCGCAGCAGCATGGCTGGCGCCGCCACACTACCCCGCACTTGCAACTCGAGAAAATCCGCCACGGTGCGATCCGGATCGACAGCGAGCTGCTCGGCAAACCGCTGCAGGGTCGCGGCCGGCAGCCCGTGCGGCCAATCGTCACCGGTAACGAAGCGCGGACTGCTGGCGATCAGCACCAATCGGCGTAGCGCCAGATCGGTCTGGGCGGCGAGCTGCAGCGCCAACTGACCACCGAGCGACCAACCGACCAAGGTTGCCGCCCGCGGCAGGCTCGCGGCCAGCCAATCGAGCTGGTGTTGCGCGCTGGCGTGCGCCTGCCAGCCACTGCGGCCGTGCCCGGGCAGATCGATCGCGATGACCTGGTGCTCGACGGCAAGTGCGTCGCGCAGGCCGTCGAAGATCCGCAGATTCATTCCCCAGCCGTGCAGCAGCACCACCGGCTCGCCACTGCCGCGCGTCTCGCGGTACAGCGTCGGATCCGATCGGGAGCTCACGCCGCACTCCGTTCGCGCCACAGCCGGCCGAGAGTGTCGGCCAGCGCATCCACATCGGACTCGTGGTGGGCGGCCGAAAACGTGATGCGAAGGCGCGCCGCGCCGCGCGGCACCGTGGGCGGGCGAATCGCCGCGACCCAGAAGCCCGCGCTCATCAGGCCTTCGCTCAACGCCAGCGCGTGCGCCGAGTCGCCCACGATCAATGGCTGTATCGGTGTGGTCGAGGATGTCAGCGGTAAGCCGAGGGCGCCGGCCGCCGTGCGAAATCGCTGCACCAGCTCCTGCAGCCGCTGGCGCCGCCAGCTCTCGCTCTGCGCCAGGCGCAGGGCCGCGCGACTTGCAGCCGCCACCGCAGCGGGCAGCGCGGTGCTGTAGATATAGGTGCGCGCGCGCTGTATCAGATATTCGATCAGCGCGCTGTCGCCGGCGACGAAGGCGCCGAACGTCCCGAAGGCTTTGCCCAGCGTGCCGACCAGGATCGGCACCGCGCGCATGGTGTCGGTGACCTGAAGCGTGCCGCGGCCGGTGGCCCCGATCACTCCGAGTCCGTGCGCATCGTCGACCATCAGATCGCAATCGCGCGCCGCGGCCAGTTGGGTGAGCTGCGCCACCGGCGCCAGATCGCCATCCATGCTGAACACACCGTCGGTCACGATCAGATGGGCCGCAGCGCTGTCTTCGAGCATCTGCGCAGCGCTGGCCGCGTCGGCATGCGCATAGCGACGCAGGCGGGCACCGCACAGACGTGCCGCATCGAGTAGCGAGGCGTGATTCAGCCGATCGGCGAGCACCAGCTGCTGTCGGTCCACCAGCGCGCTGATCACACCGAGGTTGGCCATGTAACCAGTCGAGAACAGCAGCGCGCGCTGCCGACCGGTGAACGCCGCCAGCTCCTCCTCCAGTGCGTGATGCTCGCGCGTGTGGCCGCTGACCAGATGCGCCGCGCCGGCGCCGAAGCCGAACTGCGTCATGCAGTCGGCAGCCGCACGCACCACCGCCGGATGCTGACTCAAGCCCAGGTAGTCGTTGCTGCAGAAGTTTCGCAGCCGCCGATCGCCGATGCGCACCGCGGTTGGATCGCCAGCTTCGGGGAATGCCTCGACGATACGGCGTTGTCGGCGCGAGTGTTGCGCCTCGAGACGACTCAGCTCGCGCGCGAGCCGCTGCGCATCAGTGCGCACCGGGTGCCGCCGCGGCGGGCTCGGCCCGGATCCCGAGGCGCGCCAGCAGGGCACGGTCGTGCGCCACGTCGGGATTGCCCGTGGTCAGGAGCTTCTCGCCGTAGAAAATGGAGTTGGCCCCGGCCAGGAACGCCAGGGCCTGCAGCTCATCGCTCATGCTGCTGCGGCCGGCCGAGAGCCGCACATGCGCCTTCGGAATCATCACGCGTGCGGTGGCGATGGTGCGCACGAAGTCCAGCGGGTCGATGTCGGTTCCCTGCTCCAACGGTGTTCCCGGCACGCGCACCAGCTGATTGATCGGCACGCTCTCCGGATGCTGGGGCAGGTTTGCCAGCGTTACCAGCATCTGCGCACGATCACGCACCGTCTCGCCCATGCCAACGATGCCGCCGCAGCACACGTTGATGCCGGCCGCTCGCACCGCCGCGAGCGTGTCCAGCCGGTCCTGATAGCTGCGGGTCGAGATGATCTGGCGGTAGAACTCTTCGGAGCTGTCCAGGTTATGGTTGTAATAGTCGAGGCCGGCCTGCTTCAACTCTACGGCCTGATCCGGCGACAGCATGCCAAGGGTCGCGCAGGTTTCCAGTCCGAGCGCGCGCACTTCACGCACCATGGCGGCGATCTGTTCCAGCTCCTTGCGCTTGGGTGAGCGGTAGGCGGCCCCCATGCAGAATCGGGTGGCGCCAGCGGCACGAGCGGCGCGCGCCTGTTCGAGGACCGCCGAGAGCGGCATCAGCGCGTCGGCCTCGACGCCGGTCTGGAAGCGCACACTTTGCGGGCAGTAGGCGCAGTCTTCGGGGCAGCCGCCAGTCTTGATGGACAGCAGCGTGCTCATCTGCACCGTATTGGGTTCGTGCCAGGCCCGGTGCACGCGCTGCGCAGCGTGGATCAGGTCGGCGAACGGCAGGGCGAACAGGCCTTCCGCCTGCTGCAAGGTCCAATCGTGACGCGGATCGACACCAATATCATCCGGCATGCGCGCGATCTTCCGGGGCGCTCCCGGCACTGTCAACCTGGGGCGGGTTTGCAGGTTGACGATTGGTCAGACAATAGCCACTTACGGCGGCGTGCTGTGGAACCACGGCGGGTGTCCGAACTGGCTGCCGAGCGGACGGCCGTCCCAATCGCTCCAGCCCCACCACAGGTAACCGATATTCTGCGAAGCGGCCCACTGGTAGCCGCCGACCGCTCCGAGACCATAGGTCTCGGTGATTACGATCGGATAGCCGGCGTCGAGCACCGCCAGTGGCGGGGCCGTACCCTTCTTATAGCCATAGACGTGCCAGGCAACGGCGAGCTGATGGGCCGGATCGCTCGGCATGCTCGATAACCAGGTCTGGATTTCTCCCGCCCAACCGATCGGCGATGTCAGGATTACGTTGGTGGCGCCGGTGCCGCGCACTGCATCGATCAAGTTCTGCATGCCGGCGACGCGCCAGTTGAAGTCGTACTTTTCGATCGAGCTGCTCTTGTTGTTCTGCACCAGGAACGGCGCGTAGCTGCCGCCGTCTCGCAGGATGATCGCATCGCGGCCCGGCCGGCCGGACCCGGGGGCCCAGTTGTCGAAGATGTTGGATCCGAACGGCTCGTTGAACAGCTCGAACATCACCGCCGGATTGTCCTTGAACGTATCGGCCACCTGCTTCCAGAAGGTCGGCGCATGATCAGCGTCGGCGTAAGCAGGCTGGCCGATCGGGCACAGCGGTTGGCCGTGGGGATTGTTCGGCGCCGCCCAGTGCAGATCGAGGATTACGTACAGACCGGCAGCCGTGGCGTCATTGACCGCGCGCCGCACGATTGCCTGGTACTCACCCTTGGGATCGGGTGTGAAGCCGCCCCCCTTGGCAGTACCGTAGAAGCCGGCGGACGCCCCGCTTCCAGGATCGACGCAGGTGTAATTGAGCCACGAGGCCTCGTTCAGTGGCAGGCGCACCGCATTCAGCCGGTGCGAATCGTAGGCCCTTACATTCGACCAGAAGCCGGCGCCGGCGTCGGCGAACTGGCGCCAGCGCGATGTCATGCCGGTCTCCAGGCCGCTGATGCTGGTGCCGACGATATGCACCGTGCTGCCATCGGCAATGCTCACCAGCCGGTTGCCGCTGACCTTGATGCCGAAGACCGCTTGAGCCGTGCTCGCGGCACTGGCCGACACCGCGCCGCTGGCAGCGTTCTGCGCCGCGCAGGCTACCTGCGACAGCAACAGCGTCAGCGCAGCGATAACGGCAGGCTTGTGCATGGCAACTCGCCGCTAGCGGGTGGTGTATTGCAGCAGCACGCCGGCGAACACGGCGACGCCGAAGTAGTTGTTGTTCTCAAACGCGCGCAGACACGCGTCCGGATCGCGATTGCGAATCAGCCACTGCTGCCACAGAAAGCAGCAGCCGCCGGCGATCAGGCCGGCGTGGTAGGCGTCGCCGAAATGCTGCGTGCGTCCGACCAGCAGCAGCGCGAACAGCACCATGATCTGCATCACGCCGACCACGAAGCGATCAAGATCGGCGAATAGGATGGCGCTGGAGCGCACTCCGACGCGCAGGTCATCGTCGCGATCGATCATCGCGTACATCGTATCGTAGACTCCGGCCCACAGAATGGTCGCGACCAGCAGCAGCCAGCCGACGCGCGGCACGCCGCCCTGGGTCGCGGCAAAGGCCATCGGCACTGCCCAGCCGAAGCACAGACCCAGATACAGTTGCGGCAGCGGAAAAAAGCGCTTCAGCAGTGGGTAGGTGACCGTGAAGGCCGCACCCAAGACGGCCAGTCGCAGCGTGAGTGCGTTGAGCTGCAGCACCAACAGCAGCGCGGCGACGGCCAGAATGACGAACACGGCCAGTGCCTCGGACGGCGAAATCACGCGTGCCGCCAACGGTCGGCCGCGGGTACGCCGAATATGCGGATCGATGTCGCGGTCGGACAGATCGTTGATGATGCAGCCGGCGCTGCGCATCAGTACCGCACCGGCGACAAAGATGCCCAGCAATCGTCGCTGCGGATGACCGTCGGCCGCGATCCACAGCGCCGCCAGCATCGGCCACAGCAAGAGAAAGGTGCCGATCGGCCGGTCCAGACGCAGCAGGATTGCCAGATCACGCAGGCGACGCAGTGGCCGGCTGAGTCGCGGCGGCTCGGGAACGGGCACGGCCGGCGGGGGCACCGGCACGGCATCGGGCATCGGGTCGGGGGCAGCTTCGAGCGGAAGCTGTTTCGTCTTGGGCGTGACGCCCTTCGGAGCGCGCGGTGCACGTGCTGGCAATGAACGCGCGGACGATGTCGCCGGCGCGAGCGCGGGAGCAGCGGCCGGCGTCGATGGCTCGGGGAACGCCGGCAGCACCCGAGCCGGGGCGGACTCGAGCGTCAACTCGAACTGACCGTCACCCGACGCGGCCATATTGTTCCCGTTCGCCGATCCAGCGGGCGCGCAGTGCCGGAATGCGTTCCGGCATCGCGTGCAGCAGCGCGGTCGCGGTGGCGCGCACGTCCTCCAGCAGATCGGCGTCGCGCGCCAGATCGGCGACCCGTAGTTGTGCCAAGCCGGTCTGGCGCCGGCCGAGCAGCTCGCCCGGCCCACGCAATTCCAGATCGCGCTGCGCGATGCGAAAGCCATCGTTGCTGTCGCGGATGGCGGCCAATCTGGCGCGGGCCATTTCCGATAGCGGAGCGCGATACAGCAGCACGCAGCTGCTTTCGTGAGCGCCACGTCCGACGCGTCCGCGCAGCTGATGCAGCTGCGCCAGGCCCATGCGCTCGGCGTTCTCGATCACCATCAGGCTGGCATTGGCGACATCGACACCGACCTCGATCACGGTGGTAGCGACCAGCAGTTGTATTTCGCCGGCCGCGAAGCGCTGCATGATGTGCTCCTTGTGCCGCGGCGGCAGCCGACCATGCAGCAACTCCACGCGGTGGGCCGGCAGCGCCTCGGCCAGTGCACCGGCCGTGTCCTCGGCAGCGCTGGCGGCCAGCTCTTCGGATTCTTCGATCAGCGGGCACACCCAGTAGGCCTGTCGACCAGCGCGGCAGGCCTCGTCGATGCGCGCCACGACCGCGGCGCGCTTGTCTTCCGGCAGCACCACGGTACGCACCGGCGTGCGTCCGGGCGGCAGCTCATCGACGATCGATACGTCCAGATCGGCGTACAGCGTCATCGCCAGGGTTCGGGGTATCGGCGTCGCACTCATGATCAGCTGATGCGGGGTGCGCTCGCCGGGCCCCTGTCGGTGGCCGCCCTTGGCCGCCAGCTGCAGACGCTGCTGCACACCGAAGCGATGCTGCTCGTCGATCACCGCCAGCCCCAGATGATGAAATTCCACGCCCTGCTGGAACAGCGCGTGCGTGCCGACACACAGCTGCGTGTCGCCGCTCAGCAGCCCCTGCAGTGCGGCGCGGCGCGTCCGGGCGGGCTGCGAGCCGGTGAGCAGGCTGACCTTGACACCCAGCGGCTCGAACCATCCGATCAGCGAGCGCGCATGCTGCTCGGCCAGCAGTTCGGTCGGCGTCATGAATGCTACCTGCGTGCCGCTGCCGATGGCGCGCGCGGCGGCCGCCGCCGCGATGGCAGTCTTGCCGCAGCCGACATCGCCCTGAATCAATCGGGCCATCGGTGTGGTGGTTTGCAAGTCACGCCGGATCTCTTCCAGCACGCGTCGCTGCGCGCCGGTCAACCGAAACGGCAGCGCCGCCAGCAAACCGGACTCGATGTCCTTGAGGTCGGTCAGCGCGGCAGCGTGATCGCGTCGCAGTTGACGGCGCAGCTCCAGCAGCGAGACCTGGTGTGCCAGCAGTTCCTCGAAGGCCAGCCGGCGCTGCGCCGGATGGCGGCCGGCCTGCAATTCCGCAAGCTTTGTGCCCACCGGCGGCCGATGCACGAACTCCAGGGCCGTGCGCAGCGACGGCAACGCCACTCGCCGCAGCAGACTTTCGGGCAGCAGCTCGGTCGGGTCGTGCGATTGCAGCGAACGCAGGGCTCGATCCACGCGGGCCCGCTGCCGTCCCTGCGTCTGCCCTTCAGCGGCCGGATAGATCGGCGTCAGTGTCTGGGGCAGTGCCTCACCCAGCCCGCTGATGCGCCGGTATTCGGGATGCACCATCTCCAATCCGAGCGGGCCGCGGCGCACTTCGCCATGACAGCGCAGCCGCAGTCCGCGCGCCAGGCCCTCGCGCTGCGCATTGGAGAAGTAGAAGAACCGCAGCGTCAGCGAGCCGGCACCATCGGCCAGCCGTACCAGCAGCATGCGCCGGCGCCGATACACGACCTCGGCCAGCAGAATCTCGCCTTCCACTACCGCGCGCATGCCCGCCTGCAGGCCACCGATAGGTATCACGCGGGTGCGATCCTCGTAGCGCAACGGCAGCACGAACAGCATGTCGTCGCCCGGATCGCTGCCGCCCCGCGGGGCAGCCACGGCCGACCGCGGCGGCGCTGCGCGTTTCAGGCGAGGCTGAGAATGCACTCCACTTCAACCCGCGCACCGCGCGGCAGCGAGGCGACGCCGATCGCCGCGCGCGCCGGATACGGCTCACTGAAATAGGTTGCCATGATCTCGTTGACCTTGGGGAAGTGCGACAGGTCGGTCAAGAACACGCTCAGCTTGACCGCGTTGCCGAGCGTGCCGCCGGCCGCCTGGGCAATCGCCTTGACGTTATCGAACGCCCGGCGGATCTCGGCCTCGATGTCGCCGCTGATCAGCCTTCCGGTGGCCGGATCGAGCGGGATCTGACCGGAAATATAGACAGTATCCCCGGCGCGCATGGCCTGGGAGTAGGTGCCGATGGCTTCGGGTGCGGAGGCGGTATGGATGACTTGTCGTGGCATGGTGTTACCAGTCTTGAGTGCGATGAACGGGTCGACGGGGCTGCGCCGACGGATGCACGGTCAATTATCGTCGTATTTGACGATGTCGGCATGCGCTCGCGCCTAGGCGTTGGTCGAAATCGTGCGCACGGTGCGCAGCACGTCCGGCATGCGGCGCACGACCCGGACGACGCGTGCCAGATGCCTGCGATCGGCCACTTCGAGCACGAACACCAGCACGGTAGTTTCGGCATCGCGCTGCTCGATGGTGACGTGGATGATGTTGGTGTGCGTGCCGGCGATCGCCGCCGAGACCGCGGCCAACACGCCCATACGGTTCACGGCCTCGATGCGTATCTCTGACTGGAACAACCGGCCGGGCTTGTGCTGCCAACTCACCGGCAGCCATTTTTCCGGCCGCTTGCGGTAGTCCTCGACATTGGAGCAGGTCTCGCGGTGGATGACGATGCCACGACCGGCGCTCATGAATGCCAGGATCGGATCATTCGGCAGCGGATAGCAGCAGTGCGCGTAGCTCATCAGCAAGCCCTCGGTGCCCGCGACCGCCAGCGGCACGGTGGCGGCGCTGCCGCCCGCGGCTGCCGCGGTGCCATCGCCGCGGTTCGCGCCCGCAGCACGTGTGCCGTCCGCGGCCTCGGACGACAGCAACCGGCGAGCGACCAGCGGCGCCAGGCGTTCGCCCAGCCCGATCTTCTCGTATAGCTCCTCGACTTCCTTGAGCGCGAATTCGTTCAGCGCCGAGCGCAGCACCGCCGGGTCAATGGTGTCCAGTTTGAGCTCAAATTCCGCCAGCGCCTGCACCAGCAGGCGCCGCCCAAGTTCCACCGCCTCGCCGCGCCGCAGGGTCTTCAGGTAATGGCGGATCGCTGAACGGGCCTTGGCCGTGACCACGAAGCTGACCCACGAGGGATTGGGCTTGGCGCCCTTGGCGGTGATGATCTGCACCGTCTGGCCATTGCGCAGCACGCTGCGCAGCGGGGTCAGGCGGCGGTCGATCTTGGCCGCGACGCAGCGATCGCCGATGTCGGTGTGCACGGCGTAGGCGAAATCCACCACCGTGGCCCCGCGCGGCAGCCGCAGGATCTCCCCGCGAGGCGTGAACACATAGACCTTGTCGGGGAACAGATCGACCCTGACGCTCTCGATGAATTCCTCGGAGTTGCCGCCCTCCTCCATCTCGACCAGGTTCGACAGCCATTTGCGAGCGCGCTCCTGTTGCGCCGAGCCCTCGAAGTCACCGCCCTTGTACTTCCAGTGGGCCGCGATGCCCGATTCGGCCACCCGATCCATGTCCTCGGTGCGGATCTGGACCTCGATCGGTACCCCGTTGGGTCCGAACAGCGTGGTGTGCAGCGACTGATAGCCGTTAATGCGCGGAATCGCGATGTAGTCCTTGAAGCGACCCGGCATCGGCTTGTACACGCTGTGCACGATGCCGAGCGCGCGGTAGCAGGTGTCGGCCGAATCGATGGTGATGCGCAGCCCGTAGACGTCGACGATCTCAGCCAGCGTCGCTCGTTTGCGCAGCATCTTGCGGTAGATGCTGTATAGGTGCTTCTCGCGCGCCTCGACGCGGCCCGAGATTGCGGCTTTCTTCAGTGCGGCCTCGAGCTGGGCGCGAATCTTGTTGAGGAATTCCTTCTGGTTGCCGCGGGCGCGCTTGAGCGCGCGCTCGATCACCCGATGGCGCTGCGGATAGAGTGTGCGAAACCCCAGGTCTTCGAGCTCCAGCTTCATCGCGTACAGGCCGAGCCGCTCGGCTACCGGCGCATAGATATCCAGTGTCTCGCGCGCGATCGCGCGCCGCTTGGTCGGTGCCAGCACGTCGATGGTGCGCAGGTTGTGCATGCGATCGGCGAGCTTTACCAGGATGACGCGCAGATCGCGCACCATCGCCAGCAGCATCTTGCGGAAATTCTCCGCCTGCGCTTCCTCGCGATTCTTGAAGCGGATCTGGTCGAGCTTGGTAACGCCGTCGACGATCTCGGCCACGTCCTGTCCGAAGTGCGCGGCAATGTCGGCCTTGGCGATCGGCGTGTCTTCGATGACGTCGTGCAGGATCGCCCCGACGATGGTGTCGGCATCGAGGTGCAGGTCGGCGAGGATCTCGGCGGCCGCGACCGGGTGGGTAATGTAGGGCTCGCCGGAGACGCGCTTCTGGCCCTGGTGGGCGGCGGCGCCGAACTCGGCGGCTTCGCGGACGCGCTCGACCTGCTCGTTCGGCAGGTAGGCGGCGACCTTATTCAGCAGTTCCTTGACACCCGGAGTGCCGCGTTTCGCGCCGGGCAGTAACCCCAACAGCGAAGACGCATAATCCACAACTGCCTCGTGCGCGCCCCCGTAGAGGATCAGAGCTCGCGTTCTATCAGACCGAATTGCGGCGCGCGGAAAGTGGCTTCGTGGTCGGAGTCAGGAACCATCGGTTCCTGGCGTGGCTCGGGTTCGCGCAGCATCTCGGGCGTGACGTTGCCGGCGGCGATCTCGCGCAGCGCCACCACCGTCACTTTGTCGTTCTCGAGCGGCACCGTGGCCTCGGCGCCGTTGGCCAGACGCCGCGCGCGCTGGCTGGCCAGTAGCACCAGCTGAAACAGGTTGTCGACATTCTGCAGACAGTCTTCGACGGTTACGCGCGCCATAGCTTTGATAATTCCTGAAAATACCGAGGGTTGACCGTCGAGTGTACTGCCTGGTGTCCAGCGTGTCACGCCGTGTGCAGTGCGCCACTAGCGCAATAGCTGATCGATCAGCGGCTTGAGATCGGCCCGGTCGGAGCGCAACTGGCGACCGCCGCCATCCAAGATCGCGCCGACCTCCAGCGCCGCCTTATCGAAGTGATCGTTGACCACGACGAAATCGAACTCGTGGTAATGCGACATATCGGCGGAGGCGTCGGCCAGGCGCCGCGCGATGGTCGCGGCATTGTCGGTGCGCCGTTCGCGCAGCCGTTGCTCGAGCGCCGAGCGCGACGGCGGCAAGATGAAGATGCTGATGCTGTCGGGCATCGCGCGGCGCACCTGGCGAGCGCCCTGCCAGTCGATCTCGAGCAGCACGTCCTGGCCGGCCTCAAGCTTGTCGCGCACCTGCGCCTCGCCGGTGCCGTAGTGATTATCGAACACCCGCGCGTGCTCGAGGAACGCGTGGTTTTTAGCCAGCTCCTCGAACTGGGCCGGCGTGACGAAATGATAGTGGCTGCCCTCGAGCTCCCCGGAGCGCGGCTTGCGCGTGGTGTGCGACACCGACACGGTGAGGTTGGGTCGGGTCTTGAGCAGGCTCGCCACCAGGCTGGTCTTGCCTGCCCCGGAAGGTGCCGAGATCACGAACAGCTTACCCATGGCGCGCTCGCCGCTCTACTCGATGTTCTGAACCTGTTCGCGCATCTGCTCAATCGCGACCTTCATCTCCACGGCGGTGCGGGTGGTCTCCAGATCCTGTGATTTGGACGACAGCGTGTTGGCCTCGCGATTGAACTCCTGCATCAGAAAATCCAGCCGGCGGCCGGCCGGCTCATCGGCCGCAAGCGTGCGCGCGGTTTCCACCAGATGGCCATCGAGCCGGTCGAGTTCTTCGGCCACATCGAAGCGTTGCAGCATCATCAGGATCTCCTGCTCGATGCGGTCCTGATCGACCTGGGCACCCAACTCCTTGAGGCGCTCCTGGAAGCGCGCTCGGATCCGGGCGTGCACCTCGGCCAGCCGCACGCGCACCGCTGCGACCATGCCCTGAAGGGCGGTGCAGCGCGCCTGGATCAGCGCCGCGAGCCGCTCGCCTTCGCGTGCGCGAGCCCGCACCAGCTCGGCCAGAGTTTCGGCGAACAGCGCGCGCACGGCTTGCAGCAGCGCCTCGGCATCGGGACTTTGCTCGCGCAACACCCCCGGAAAGCGCAACAGCTCGATCAGGTCCACCTGTGAGCGCTCCGGAATCAGCGCTGCCGACAGCTCCTTGATGCGACTCAGCACCTGCGCCAGCGCCTGCGGGTCGATCTCCAGGTGCGCGGCCTCGGTCGCTGCGGCGCGCTGCTGCAGCGTGCAGTCGACCTTGCCGCGGCGCAGATCGCGGGCCAGAGCCGCCCGCAGCTCCTGCTCCAGTGCGCGGCAGCTGTCGGGCAGGCGAACGCTGGCATCCAGGAAGCGGTGATTGACGCTGCGGATTTCGCAGACGAGTGTGCCGAAGGGGCCGCCGATCTCGCGTCGGGCAAAACCCGTCATGCTTGCGATCATTGGGAGATACTGGTGTATAAAGCGCGCCAAAGTTTAACGTAAAGCGTAGGAGATCGCTTGCGCGTCGAGTACGCAGAACTCAGCCTTCAAGGTGGTCGCGATTCCAATCAGGATCGCGTCAGCGTAGCGGTGGCCGAGGAGGCCGCGCTGCTGATTGCCTGCGACGGCATGGGCGGACACGCTGACGGCGAGCGCGCTGCCGAGATTGCGCAGCAGACCGTGGTGGAGCGCTTCTGGCAGAGCGCGCAGCCGCTGCTCGATCCGCTCGGATTCCTGCACTTGGCGCTGGGCGCGGCGCACAGCAACGTGGTCGGGATCGCGCCGAGGCTGCCGCTCGAAATGCGGCCACGGGCCACCTGCGCGGTGTGCATCGTGCAGCAGACCTCGGCTTACTGGGCGCATGTCGGCGACAGCCGCGTGTATCACCTGCGCGGCGGTCGAGTGCGCGAGCGCACCCGCGATCACAGTCACGTCGAGCTGCTGATGCGCGAGGGCGTGATCAGTGCCGGGCAGATGCAGAACCACCCGATGCGCAATTTCGTCGAGTCCTGCCTGGGCGGGGAAGAAATCCTGCCGGAGATGGCGCTCAATCCACGCCGCTCGCTGCTGCCGGGCGATCTGCTGCTGGTGTGTACCGACGGCTTCTGGGGCAACCTGGACGAAAAATCGGTCGAGGCCGCGTTCGCCGGCACCGGCGCCGCGCTGGGAGATACCCTGGCGGTGCTGTCGGCGCAGGCGGTACTCAACGCCGGCGGCGCCAGCGACAATACGTCGGTCGCCGCGCTGCGTTTCCTGGAATAGGAGAGTCGCCTGGACAAGTCAATGCGCCGTGACGGCCGCGGGCCTGACGCCCTTCGGCCGGTGCGCTTCACGCGCCATTTCACCTGCCACGCTGAAGGGTCGGTGCTGATCGAATTCGGCCGAACCCGCGTACTGTGCAATGCCAGCGTCGAGGACGGCGTGCCGCCGTTCCTGCGCGGCAAGGGCCAGGGCTGGGTCACCGCCGAATACGGCATGCTGCCGCGTGCCACCCACAGCCGCAGCCCGCGCGAGGCCGCGCGCGGCAAGCAATCGGGACGCACGCAGGAGATCCAGCGGCTGATCGGCCGCTCGCTGCGCGCCGCGGTGGATCTGGCCGGCTTGGGCGAGCGCACCATCACGGTGGATTGCGACGTGCTGCAGGCCGATGGCGGCACGCGCACCGCCGCGATCACCGGCGCGTATGTGGCGATGGCGGACGCCTGCAGCGCGTTGCGTGCGCGCGGACTGCTGGCCGACAGCCCGCTGCACGGACAGGTAGCCGCGATATCGGTCGGAATCGTGCGTGGCGTGGCGGTGCTGGATCTCGACTACGGCGAGGACTCCGAGGCCGAAACCGACATGAACGTGGTCATGAACAACGGCGGTGCTTTCATCGAGGTCCAGGGAACTGCCGAGGGCCACGCGTTTCGGCGCCACGAGCTCGACGCGCTGCTGAATCTCGCCGCCAGCGGCATCGGCGAGCTGTGCACGCTGCAGACGCAGGCACTCGAGTCCTGACGACGCGGCTGATACTCGCCAGCGCCAACCGCGACAAGCTGCGCGAACTGCAGGTATTGCTGGCGCCGCTGGGCTTCGACCTCATCCTGCAGTCGGTGCTCGGCATCGACAGTGCCGCCGAGACCGGCACCACGTTTGAGGCCAATGCGCTGCTAAAGGCGCGACACGCCGCCGGGGTTGGGGCGCTGCCGGCGCTGGCGGACGATTCCGGGCTTGAGGTCGAGGCGCTCGGCGGACGCCCGGGCGTGTACTCGGCCCGATATGCCGGCCCCGCGGCCAGCGATGTCGACAACAACGCGCTGCTGCTGGCGGAGCTGGCCGCCGTGCCGCGTGCCGCGCGTCGGGCGCGTTATCGCTGCGTGCTGGCACTGGTGCGCTTCGCACAGGATCGCGCGCCGCTGATCGCGCGCGGCAGCTGGGAGGGCGCGATCGCGCTGCACACGACCGGCCGCGGCGGATTTGGTTACGATCCGCTATTCATCCCCGAGGGCCTGAATGTGAGCGCCGCCGAACTGCCGCCGGCCGAAAAGAACGCCGTCAGCCACCGCGCCCAGGCGCTGGCCGATCTGATTGCTCAACTCCAGCGCCGGCCGCTGTAGTCCACGCCTAATGCCGAGCCTGCCGCCACTGTCGTTATACGTGCACTTCCCCTGGTGCGTGCGCAAGTGCCCGTATTGCGATTTCAACTCGCATGCGCTGCAGGGTAAGTTGCCGGAGGCCGCATACGTCGAGGCGCTGCTGTGCGACCTGACGCTGCAGCTGCCCACGGCGCGCGATCGGGCGCTGCAGAGCATTTTTTTGGGCGGCGGCACGCCCAGCTTATTGGCCCCGGAGGCGCTGGCGCGCCTGCTGCACGGCGTGGCTGCCCGCCTGGAACTCGCGGCCGACGTCGAGATCAGCCTCGAGGCCAACCCCGGAACGATCGAGCGCGGGCAGTTCAGCGCTTATCGCAGCGCTGGCATCACGCGCGTGTCGCTCGGCGCACAGAGTTTTGCGCCCGCACAACTGCAGCGCCTGGGGCGCATTCACAGCGCCGGCGAGATCGCGCTCGCGGTCGCCGAGCTGCGCGAGGCCGGCTTGGACAACTTCAATCTCGACCTGATGTACGGCTTGCCGCAGCAGAGCGTGGCCGAGGCGCTTGCCGATCTGGAGCAGGCGATGGCGCTGCAGCCGCGGCATCTGTCGCACTATCAGCTCACGATCGAAGCCGGCACGGTGTTCGCCGGACGACCGCCCTCCGGCTTGCCCGATGCCGATCGCAGCGCCGAGTTGCAGGCCGCCTGTCAGCGTCTGCTGGCAGACTCGGGCTACGTTCAATATGAAGTCTCGGCGTACGCGCGCGAGCGGGCGCGCTGTCGTCATAACCTTAATTACTGGCAGTTCGGCGACTACCTCGGCATCGGCGCTGGGGCCCATGGCAAATGCAGCAGCATTGAGCAAGGCGCCCTGGTCATCACGCGCACGACCCGCACACGCGATCCGCGCCGCTACCTGACGCAATTCGAAAGTGCGCTCGCTGCGGGCACGCGCACCCCTGGCACCGAGCAGCACCTGGTCGCGGTGGAGGAGCGCGCGTTCGAATTCCTGCTGAACGCGCTGCGGCTGGTGGAGGGATTCGAGCAGGCGCAGTTCGAAGCGCGCACCGGCCTTGAGCTTGCGAGCGTTGCGGGTCAATTCGAGCGCGCCCGCGCCCTTGGCCTTACGGAAAGGCATGACAGGGGCTGGCGCGCGAGCCCGCAGGGACTCAATTTTCTCAATGATCTGCTGAGCTTATTTCTGCCGCCGACTCAGATTCGCGCGAGCGCGCTACGCTGATCGGGCAGCTTTATTCACAGCACTACCGTGGCGCTTACTCAAATTAGCTGATTACGTCTGATTTCAGTCATAAAGCGCGATGATAGACAGCTAAGTATTTGATATAACAGGCTGAAACATATTGGTCATTTTTTGTTCAAGTCGCGAATTTTGCATCTTTAAGGCTAATTCGACGGCGCCGCAAAGCCCTTACCCACAGAGTTATCCACCGATTCTGTGGATAATGTTTCAGCGGTTTGTGGACCCTTTAAGAGTCGCGCCGACGAGGCTTGTGCCGATCATATCGGGCCGCTAGACTGCGCGGCCTTTTTTGCCAGTCGAGCTTGCAAGCCGGTCCGGGCGACCCCACCAATGGCGGCAGGAAGTGAATCATGAAAGACGCAATCCATCCCGAGTACAAAGAGATCACGGTGAACTGCAGTTGCGGCAACAGCTTCAAGACACGCTCGACCGTCGGCCACGATCTGAATCTGGACGTCTGTTCCAACTGTCATCCGTTTTACACCGGCAAGCAGAAGCTCGTCGACACCGCCGGCCGCGTGGACAAGTTCCGCAAGAAGTACGCCGGCATCACCGGCGTCCGCTAACGCGGCCTTAATCTCAGGCTGCACATCGCGCTGGGACGCATTCGTCACAGCGCGCCGGTAAGGCTACCGGTAGCGTGATCCGCTGGCTTGATTCCGCGCGCCGACCATGTAACCTCGGATGGAAATCTAAGGACTGTCGCGGATGAGCAGCAAGAACTTCGAGCTCAAGAATCCGGACACGGGCTTGACCACTTCTCTGCCCGTGCTCAGCGGCAGCATCGGTCCGGACGTACTCGACATCTCCAATCTCAATCGCGACCAGGGTGTATTCACCTACGATCCGGCATTCGCGGCGACCGCCTCGTGCGACAGCAAGATCACCTACATCGACGGCGATGCCGGCGTGCTGCTGTATCGGGGTTATCCGGTCGAGCAGCTGGCCGAGAAGAGCACCTTCATGGAGGTCGCGTACCTGCTGATCAACGGTGAACTGCCGAATCCGGCCGAGCTGCGCGAATTCTCCGGCCACATCGTGCGCCACACGATGATCAATGAGTCGCTGCTGCGATTCTTCAACGGCTTCTATCACAACGCCCATCCGATGGCGATGGTGTCGGCGGTGGTGGCGTCGATGTCGGCGTTCTATCACGACTCGACCGACATCCATGATCCGCGCCATCGTGAGATCTTCGCCCACCGCATCGTCGCCAAACTGCCGACCATCTCGGCCGCCGCTCACAAGCACGCGGTCGGTCAGCCGTTCATTTACCCGCGCAACGATCTGGATTACTGCTCCAACCTGCTGAGCATGTTCTTTGCGGTCCCGTGCGAGGCCTACGCGGTCGATCCGATTGCCGCTCGCGCGGTCGACTTGCTGTTCATCCTGCATGCTGACCACGAGCAGAACGCCAGCACCTCGACCGTGCGTCTGGCCGGCAGCACCGGCACCAATCCGTATGCGGCGATCTCGGCCGGAATCGCAGCGCTGTGGGGTCCGGCACACGGCGGGGCCAACGAGGCGGTCATCTCGATGCTCGAACAGATCGGGCGGGTCGAAAACATTCCCAAGTACCTGGCCATGGTTAAGGACAAGTCCAGCCACTTTCGGCTGATGGGCTTCGGTCACCGCGTCTACAAGAATTTCGATCCGCGCGCCAAGATCATCCGCGAGACCTGCCATCAGCTGCTCGCCAAGCTCGGCCGTAAGGACAATCCGCTGTTCGACCTGGCGTTGCGGCTCGAGGACATTGCGCTCAAGGACGAGTACTTCGTGTCGCGCAAGCTGTACCCGAACGTGGACTTCTATTCCGGCATCATCTACAGCGCGCTCGGGATTCCACGGGCCATGTATACGGTGATGTTCGCGATCGCGCGCACGGTCGGATGGGTGGCGCACTGGCTCGAGATGATCTCGGATCCGGGGCTGCGCATCAGCCGGCCCCGGCAGCTGTACACCGGATCGCCACGGCGCGACTACGTGCCCGCGGCCCTGCGCAAGACCGCCTAGAAATACCCGCGGCCGTTGACCGGCTAACCCTCCAGCAGCGTTTTGAGTTCGGCCGCATCGGCGCGCCGCATCGGCTTGCCGTCTACCGGGCTGACCGGTGCCTGGCGAATGCCGTCCAGCGGAAATACGGTGGCGTCGACGCGGCGATTGCTGATCTCGAAGCGCAGTCCGGGGTAGGCCTTGATGCGCTCGGCGTCCATGCGCACATGTCGCTCGGTCACCTGGTGGGCGATGCCGCGATCGAGCAGCTCGAGCGTCACGTTCTCCGGAACGTCGGTGAACAAGTGCAGCTGGATGTCGGCGTGCGCCGTGGCGGTGCCGGTCAGCACCGGACCGACCAGGCGTGGCTCGAACTGCGATAGCCCGTGCATCGCATGCAGTGCCGCGCGGCGCTGCTCCTGCAGGGTCTGCTCGTGGCTGTCGGCGTCGAACAGGCGCTGATATTCGATCAGCGCCTCCTCGATCTCGATGTTACGCGGCAGCGCGCCGCCGTCGGTCACACCAAGGCGCTCGGCGGCCTTGCGTTTGGCGGTCAGAAAATCTTGGATGCCATGCTGCGCCATGATGCGGGCTGCTTCCTGCGCCAGCGCCCGGCGCAGGTTGCCATTGCGAGGTGAAGCGCGGCGGTTCATCGGTGTCACCCCTCGAGTCAATCCGTCGACGCGGCTCGCAGCGTATCAAAATAACGGCTCGCCGCTGGCGGGAAGATTTTGCGGTGTCGCGCCCGGCACGCCGCTGCTGGCGTTGGCGGCCGGCGGCAGATGGTCTTCCATGAAGGTCTCGTAGATGGCGTCGCTGTCGTTGGCGCCGGCCAGGGTGCCGGTCTTGGGCGAGATGCGCAGACTCACCAGGCCCGGGGGCAGCGGGCGCGGCCGATCTGGCTGATCGCGCAGTGCCTCGCGCATGAAGTTGGTCCAGATCGGCACCGCGGTGCGACTACCCTCCTCGCCCTCGCCGAGCGGTCGTTCCAGATCGAAACCGACCCAGACCGTGGCGACGATGTTGCGATTGAAGCCGTTGAACCAGGTGTCACGGGCCTCGTTGGTGGTGCCGGTCTTACCGGAGATGTCCTTGCGATGCAGCGCCATGCCGGCGCGAATGCCGGTGCCGCGGCTGATCACGTCCGCCATCATGTCGTCCATGATCCACAGATTCTGCGGCGAGATCACGCGCGGGGCGATGCGCGCCGGAGAGATCAGCGGTGGCAGAAGATTGGGCGGCGCCAGGTCGGGATCGCTGCTGGCCGTGATAGTGCTGGCCGCGGCACCGGCATTCGTGGGCTCTGGCGTGGCAGGCGGCGAATCGCTCGCGCCGGTTGCGGCGCCATCGACTAACGGCACATCGCAGAGGTCGCACACCTCGATCGGCTGCGATTGGAATACCACATTGCCGCCGCTGTCCTCGATGCGATCCAGGAAATACGCATCGACCCGATAGCCGCCGTTGGCGAATACCGCGTAGGCGCTGGCCATTTGCAGCGGCGTGGCCGGCAGACTCCCCAAGGCGATGGTCATGTCCTTGGGCATGTCGTCGGGATCGAAACCGAATCGGGCGGCGTAGCTGATCGCGGTGTCGATGCCAAGCTGACGCACCACCCGTACGGTGACCAGATTGCGCGAATGCACCAGTGCCTCGCGCAGACGGGTCGGACCGGCGAAGCTCTTCTCGTTGTTCTCCGGCCGCCAGATCTTTTCCTGACCACTGTCGTCATACACGATCGGCGCGTCCATGACGATGGTGGCTGGCGTGAAGCCGTTCTCGAGCGCCGCTGAATACAGGAATGGCTTGAAGCCCGATCCGGGCTGGCGGCGCGCCTGGGTGACGCGGTTGAACTTGTTGTCGAAGTAATCGAAGCCTCCGACCAGTGCCACGATCGCAGCGTCGTTCGGATCGAGCGCCACCAGCGCGCCCTGGGCCTCGGGCAGCTGCGCCAGCGCCGCGACGCCCTGATGGTTGGTCACCACATAGACCACGTCGCCACGCTGCAGTACGTCCTCGGCGTGCTTGGGGGCCGGTCCCACGCGCGTGTCGGAGACGCGCCGGTGCGCCCAGGACAGGCCGTCCCAGTCGATCTGGGCGAAGCCCGTCGAACGGATGTAGACCCGCGCCGACTGCGGTGCCACCGATACGACCACCGCCGGGTGCAGATCGCCGATCTCCGGCACATCGTTGAGCGCGGCATCGAAGCGCGCCGGCGCGACATGCTCATCCAGCGGCAGCTGCTTGAGCGGCCCCTTGTATCCATGGCGGCGGGCGTATTCGATCAGGCCGATGCGTACTGCGCGATTGGCGGCGGTCTGCAGCCGGCCGTCGATAGTGGTGTAGACGCGGTAGCCCTGATTGACCGCGTCATCGCCATAGCGGCTGACTACCTCGGCGCGCGCCATCTCGGCCACGTACGGCGCTTCGACGTCGTTCTGGACGCCATGGTCACGCGCGTCGACCGGCTCCTGCGCGGCGCGCTGCGCGGTCGCCGGATCGATGTAGTTGAGCTTCTGCATCTGCGCGAGCACGTAGTGGCGGCGAGCCTGCGCGGCCTTCGGACTGGCGATCGGGTTGTAGCGCGATGGCGCCTGCGGAATGCCCGCCAGGGTCGCAGCCTCGGCCACCGACAGCTTGTCGAGCGGCTTGCCGAAATAGGTCTCGGCCGCGGCCGCCACCCCATAGGAACGCTGCCCCAGAAAGATCACGTTCAGATACGTGATCAGGATCTGCTCCTTGCTGAACTCGTGTTCCATGCGATACGTGAGAAAGATCTCCTGCAGCTTGCGGCGAATGGTTTTGTCGAAGCTCAGGAACATGTTGCGCGCGGCCTGCATGGTGATGGTGCTCGCGCCCTGCGAGAAATCGCCCGAGGTCAGATCGACGATCGCCGCGCGCAGCACGCCGCTGTAATCAAAACCGTGGTGCGTGAAAAAACGCTGATCTTCCGCTGCGACGAATGCTTCGCGCACCAGCACCGGCACGTCTTCGTACGCCACCGGCACGCGGCGCTTCTCACCGATCTGCGCGATCAGTTGTCCGCTGCGCGTGAAGATTCGCAAAGGCACCGGCACGCTGCCACTGCGCATCGCATCGACGGTGGGCAGCGAAGGTGCCAGATAGACGTAGCTCGCCAGCAGCGCGTACGCACCGAGCGCAGCGAGCGCGACACACGCGGAGATGATGAGCCCAACGATCCGAAAAGCGCCTAACTTCAGCAAACGTGCCCCTATCTTTCCTCATTATCGCCGAACATCTGGAATTGGAACCGATTGCCTCGTAAACGGGCGCCGGCTGCGGCAGTTCCAGAGCATAACAGCGGAAAAGTGAACCAGCCCTGAGGCCCGAAAGTGCCATGAAGCGGCTCAATCCGGAAGTTAGACCTCCATCACGCCTGACGATTCAGCAGCCAGTTTAAGGTTAACGCGTGTGCAGCCGGAGCAGTGAGCACGACCGTAGCAGTGAGCGCACGTTCGTCGTATTCACGGTCCGGCTGAGATATAGTTCTGACATAATGAGACGGGGCCGTTCCGGAACGCGCGTAGCCTACTGAAAGGTCTGGAAAAAGTGTTTCTACTGTCGCGCAAATATCGTCAACTGCTCGGCCTGGATATCACCACTTCATCGATCAAGCTCATCGAGCTGTCGATGGGGGGCGGCCAGTACCGGGTGGAGTCCTACGCCGCCGAGCCGACGCCCACCAACGCGATGAATGAGAAGTCGCTGGTGGACCCGGAAGCGGTCGGCGAGGCCATTCGCCGGGCCGTCAAGCGTTCCGGCGCCAAAAGCCACGAGGTGGCGATCGCGATCAGCGGTGACGCCGCCATTACCAAGGTGATCCAGATGCCGCGCGGCCTGCGCGACGCCGACCTGGAAGCGCAGGTCGAGATGCAGGCCGACCAGTACATTCCGTTCCCGATGGACGAGGTCAGCTATGACTTCGAAGTGCTGGGGCAATCGGAGAAGGACAACGATTCGGTCGACGTGCTGCTGGTGGCCTCGCGCAGCGAGAACGTCGAGCAGCGGCGCGCCGCGGTGGCCGCCGCAGGCCTGTCGGCTCGCATCGTCGACGTGGAAGCGTTTGCACTCGAGAATGCCTGCCGCCTGATGACGCATCAGATGCCCGACGGCGGCATCGATCACAGTGTCGCCGTGGTCGACTTTGGCGCCAGCAACACCACATTTAGTGTGCTGCGCAATCTCAAGGTCGTCTACACACGCGATTTCGCCTTCGGCGGCCAGCAGCTGACCGAGGAGATCATGCGTACCTACGGACTTTCGATGGAAGAGGCCGGCCGCGCCAAGAAAGAGGGCGGATTGCCCGGCAATTTCCAAGCCGAGGTGCTCGACCCGTTCATCGACGACATGACCCAGCAGGTCAGTCGCTCACTGCAGTTCTACCTGGCTTCGGGCAGCGGCCGCGAGCAACCCGACAAAATTCTGATCTGCGGCGGCTGCGCCAACATCGCCGGCGTGGCCGACGTGGTGCAGAGCCGGGTCGGTATCAGCGCCGAGCGCGGCGATCCGCTGGGACAGATGAAGCTGTCCTCGCGCGCGCGCGCGCAGGCCGTGCAACGTGATGCCACCGCGTTACTGACCGCCTGCGGGCTGGCCCTGCGGAGCTTCGACTAATGCCGCGTATCAATCTGCTTCCGTGGCGCGACCAGCAGCGGCGCGAACGCAAGCTGGCATTTTTCGTGGCGCTCGGAGGCGCCGTCGTGCTGGGCGGGATCGCGACCTTTATCGCCTATCTGCTGGTCGGCTCGATGATCGATGGCCAGGACCACCGCAACGAGCGGTTGCGCGCGCAGATCAAGATCGTCGACAAGCAGATCGAGGAGATCAATGACCTGGAGGCGCAGAAGCAGAAATTCATCTCGCGCATGCAGATCATCGACAAGCTGCAGCGCTCGCGCCCGGAAGTGGTGCACCTGTTCGACGAAATGGTGAAGGAGATGCCCGACGGCACCTACCTGAGCACGGTGAAGCAGACCGGCACCAAGATCAAATTCGAGGGCGTGGCGCAGTCCTCCACTCGCGTGTCACAGCTGATGCGCAACATCTCGGGGTCGCAGTGGCTGCGCAATCCGGAGCTCGAAGTGGTGCAGACCACGAACGACGTCGCCGGCAGCAGTTTCGTGCTCGATGCCGAAGAGGTTGGCTTGCCCGATACGGATGACAATAGCGCGGCCAAGAAGCCAGTGCGTACGGCGGCGGGGGGCACACAATGAGCCTGCTCGACGACCTGCGGGGCCTGGACCCGCGCGATCCGGGGCGCTGGCCGCTGCCGGTACTGATGGCGGCGGTCGCGCTGTGCTTCATCGTGGTTTCGGTCGGCCTGATCTACGCGCTGGTGTGGCAGAGTCGCGTGCCCGACCTGCAGCAGCGGGAGGACCAGGAAGTCCAGCTGCGCAATGAATATCGCTCCAAGCACGCCAAGGCGGTCAACCTGGTGGTCTATAAGCAGCAGCTGGCCGACATCGAGAAGTCCTTCGGCGCGATGCTGCGGCAGCTGCCGAGCAAGACCGAGGTGCCGAATCTGCTGGTAGACATCTCGCAGACCGGACTTGCGGCCGCGCTCGAGGAGAAGTTGTTCCAGCCCGGCCAGGAAGTGAAGAAAGACTTCTACGCTGAATTGCCAATCCACATTCAGCTCACCGGCAGCTATCACGAGTTCGGCGCGTTCGTCAGCGGCATCGCGGCGCTGCCGCGCATCGTAACGCTGCACGACATCCAGATTACGCCGGTCAGTAAGGACAAGGGCGTGTTCGATCAGCTGCAGCTGGATCTGACTGCCAAGACCTACCGCTACCTGGACGACGACGAGATCGCCGCCGCCGAGGCCGAGAAGCGCAAGGCCGATCAGGCCAAGCGCCACGGAACCTAATCGATGAGTGAACCCGACAACAGATCAGCAGCCCGATCGCGGATGCGCCTGGCCGTGCTTGCAACCGGCGTGGCGCTGCTCGGTGGGCTGTTGAGCGCCTGCAGCGGCCGCGACGGCGACCTGGATCGCTTCATCGAGGCGACCAAGAAGGAGCCAGGCGGGCGCGTGGAACCACTGCCGGAAGTCAAGCCGTACGAGGCGTACGCGTATACCGACCAGAATCTGCGCTCGCCGTTCGTACCTGGCGGATCCGGTTCGCTCAACGCCGGTTTGCGCCCCGACAGCAAGCGCAATCGCGAGTACCTCGAGCAGTTCTCGCTCGACACGCTGAAGATGGTCGGCACTCTGAATCTCGGCAGCGGTCGTTATGGCCTCGTGGCCACCAAGGACGGCCGCGTGCACCGGGTCGTCGTCGGCGAACATATCGGAACCAACGACGGCAAGATCACCGACATCACGCCTTCAAAGATCGCTCTGGTTGAAATCATTCCCGACGGACTGGGCGGCTACATCGAACGCCCGGCCGCGCTGGGATTGAACGAGTGATCGTCAGGGAGACACATCGAATGAAACGGTCCATCCTTCTCACGCTGCGCGCACGCATCCACAGGCTGGCCCCGCTCTGGGCCACCGGTATGCTCGTGGCACTGGGCGCGGGCGCCGCGGATGCGCCGAGCGCACCGGCGACGCCGGCGGCCGCAGCTGCGACCAACAGCCTGCAGACTATCGATGTACAGACGCTGAGCGGCAATCAGCTGCAGCTCACGCTGCACCTGTCCGGACCGGCGCCCGAGCCGCTGAGCTTCACGATCGACAAGCCGGCGCGTATTTCTCTGGATCTGCCGAACACATCGCTGGCGCTGCCGACGCGCCGCATCGACGTCGGCTCGGCCGGCGTGGACACGGTGCTGGCGGCCGAGGCCAACGGCCGCACTCGAGTGGTGCTGAATCTGGATCAGCAGCTGCCCTATCAGACTCGCGTCAATGGCAACGACATCGTGGTGCTGGTGGGGGCACAAGCCGGCGGCCGTGCTGCCAGCGCCGCCGCCTCGACACCGGCCGCGGCCCCGCGCGCCGCGGCGATGAGCGCCGGTGGCGGCGGGCGTGCCATCCAGAGCATCGATTTTCGTCGCAGCGAGGCCGGCGGCGGCCGCGTGATCGTGCGGCTGTCTGATCCGCGCACGCCGATCGACCTGAAGCAGCAGGGTTCGCAGATTCTCGTGGACTTCGCCGGCACCGACCTGCCGAAGAATCTCACCCGACGTTACGACACCATGGATTTCGGCACGCCGGTCACCGGCTTCGATGCCGAGAAGGTCAATGGCAGCACCCGTATCGTGATCAATGCCAGCGGCAACTTCGAGCAGCTCGCGTACCAGTCGGAGAACCAGTACGTGATCGAGGTGACGCCGGCGCGCAAGGCGGCGGAGGTCAATCCGGCCGAGCAGAAGAAGGAATACAAGGGTGAGCGCCTGACACTGAACTTCCAGGACATCGAGACACGCGCGGTGCTGCAGCTGCTGGCCGATGCCAGCGGCCAGAACATCGTGGTCAGCGACAGCGTCCAGGGCAGCGTCACGCTGCGATTGCAGAACGTGCCCTGGGATCAGGCGCTCGACATCGTGCTGCGCACCAAGGGACTGGACAAGCGTCAGGAAGGCAACGTGATCATCGTGGCGCCGGCCGACGAGCTGGCGGCGCGCGAGAAGGCCGATCTGTCGGCCAAGAAGGACATTCAGGCGCTCGAGCCGCTGCGCACCGAGTACCTGCAGGTCAACTACGCCAAGGCCGCTGACATCGCCACGTTGCTGAAGGCCTCGGGCGGCAGTGCGTCATCAGCGAATTCCGTGCTGTCCAATCGCGGCAGCGTATCGGTCGATGATCGCACCAACACGCTGCTGTTGCAGGACACCGCCGACCGGATCGCGGACGTGCGCCGCCTGGTCGCCACACTCGACATCCCGGTCAAACAGGTGCTGATCGAGTCGCGCATCGTCATCGTAACCAACGACTTCGAGCGCGATCTGGGCGCGCGCTTCGGTGTGACCGCGACGCGCGCCAATGGTACCAACGGCCTGTACGAGACCACCGGCACCGCCGCCGGTACCGACACCGGTATCAGCTCGGCGCTCAGCAATCTATCCAGCAACGGCACGGTCTATCCGGTCAGCGTCCCGACCGGCTCGAGCGTCGCCAACCGCTACAACGTCAACCTGCCGGTGGCCACGCCGGCCGGCAGCATCGCGCTGGGCATTCTCGGCGCCGACTATCTGGTTGATCTGGAGCTGTCGGCGGCCCAGATCGAGAACCGCGGCACGGTCGTGTCCTCCCCGCGCGTGATCACGGCCAACCAAAAGGAGGCCTCGATCGAGCAGGGCGTCGAGATTCCATACCAGCAGTCCGCCTCGAGTGGTGCCACCACGATCGATTTCAAGAAGGCGGTGCTGTCACTGAAGGTCAAGCCGCTGATCACGCCCGACAATCGCATCATCCTCGACCTGACGGTCTCGGATGACAGCGTCGGTACCGTGGTGGTGGCCTCGGGCGGCGTCAACGTGCCGGCGATCAACACCCGCACCATCGAGACCCAGGTGGTGCTAGGCGACGGTCAGACGGTGGTGCTCGGCGGCATCCTCGAGACCACGCAGAGCCTGCAATCCACGGGCGTGCCGTGGCTGGGCGACGTACCGGTGCTGGGTAACCTGTTCAAGCAGACCACAAGAAAGGATGACAAGGACGAGCTGCTGATATTCGTTACGCCGAAGATCTTGCGAGAAGGGGTCAGCGTCAATTGATCGCCTGGGGCGAGCAGGCCGACAACACACAGACCGACAGATTTTAGGTGAAAGCGATGCGAAAATTTGGATGGCTCCTCTTAGTGGCGGCATTGGCGGCGACCGCGGGTTGCGGCGGCAGCGGCAGCTCGTTTGCCACCGTCGGCACCAGCAGCAGTAGCAGCAGCTCTAGCAGCAGCAGCAGCGGTGGCACCACGGCGTCCAAGGTTGCGGCAGTCTCGGTGGTCACCAGTCAGCCGCAGATTCCCTCCAACGGTTCTGCCACTGCGACCGTCACGGCCTTCGTGCGTGATGCCAATAACCAGTTTATCAGCGGTGTCCCGGTGCAGTTCAGCACCACCTCGGGCGGCTTCACATCGCCCAGTACGACCACCGATGACAGCGGCCAGGCCACGGCCTCGCTCGGCACCGCGGGCGATCAAACCAATCGCACCATCACGGTGACGGCCACCGCCGGCACCAAGTCGGCCACGGTCGATGTGGGTGTGGTGGGCACCTCGGTATCGCTCAGTGGCCCGACCAGCCTGGTTCAAGGCAATGCCGGTACCTACACGGTATCGCTGACAGATTCGGCTGGAGCGCCGATCTCAAACAAGTCGGTCGCGGTGACATCGAGCAAAGGCAACACGCTCAGCGCGGCGACGCTCACGACCGATCCCAGCGGCCACGCGACCTTCATGCTGACGGGATCGGTGTCCGGGACTGATACCGTGACGGCCACCGTGCTCGGACAGGCCGCGGCGACCAACGTGTCAGTCAGCAATCAGAACTTCGCCTTTACGGTGCCCGCGGCCAATACCCTGGTGGCCCTCGGGGCCAGCCAGGCGGTAACGCTGGTATGGACCAGCAGCGGCACCGCGCAAACCGGCCAGACGATCACCTTTTCCACCACCCGCGGGACGTTCAACGGCGGTGCCAACGCCACTGCCACCGCCGTCACAGACGGCACCGGCACCGCGTCGGTGACCATCGCGGCGGCCACGGCCGGCCCAGCCATCATCACGGCCTCCTCCTCCGGCGTGTCCGCGCAGGTGGCATTGATCTTCGTGGCCACCAATCCGAACAACATTGACCTGCAGGCCAGTCCGACCACCGTGACGACGCAGGGGCAGAGCACGATCACGGCGATTGTGCGCGATATCAATAACAACCTGGTTGATAATCAGACCGTCGCGTTCCAGCTCACCGATGTCACCGGCGGCTCGATCTCGGTCGGCTCGGCAGTGACCGACGTCCAGGGCAAGGCCCAGACCGTCTACACCGCCAGCAGCGTCGCCAGCGCGACCAACGGCGTAATCATCTCGGCGAGCGTGCCGGCGGTACCGGCGGTAACTCCGGCCACGGTCCACCTGACGGTCGGCGGCCAGACCGTGTTCCTCGGGCTGGGCACCGGCGAGGTCATCAGCGAGAACGCCGACAAGACCCAGTTCATCATGCCGTTCGTCGTACAGGCTCAGGATTCCGGCGGTAACGCCGTCAACGGCGTGCCGATCACGCTGACGATTCGCTCGGTTCAGTACGCCAAGGGCGGCTACTACAATTTCAACAGCGCCTGGGTGCAGACCGGCGTACCCAACCCGGTTACGGCCTACACCACCGCGCCGCTCCCAGCGATCACGGAGTGCCCCAACGAGGACCTCAACAACAACGGCATCCTCGATCCGGGCGAAGACACCAGCGGCACCGGCAACGGTAACGGCAAGCTTGATCCGGGCAACGTCGCCGCCGTGTCGCCGGGCACCGTGACCACCGCGGCTACGACGATTACTAACGGGAGCTCGACCACGACGGTCAACGGTTCTGCCGCGCTGACGGTCACTTATCCGGAAGATCATGCCAACTGGGTGCAGGTAGTGCTCACGGCGAGCGCAACCGTGTCGGGCACGGAAACATCGACCACCTCCACCTTCTGGTTGCCGATTCTCGCTAGCTATCTCACGACCGTGACGTCGTCGCCGCCGGGATTTGATAGCCCGTACGGCACCGCGACGATGTGTACCAATCCCAATTGACGCCGTGAGCGTCACTGGCTCGGAACGGACGGCCGCCTTCGGGCGGCCGTTTACCATGTATGCGCATACTCCTGGTGGAAGATGATGAGCTGGTCGCGGATGCCGTGGTCCGCGGACTATCATCGGCCGGCTTCACGGTAGATCACGCCGCCAGCGCCGAGGCGGCCCGCAACGCGCTGGCCGGTGAAAGCTTCGATCTGGCGGTGGTGGACATCGGCCTGCCGGGGGCCGACGGTCTATCACTGCTGGGGCGACTGCGCGCCGCCGGCAATGCGATGCCGGTGCTGGTGCTCACCGCGCGCTATGCCTTGCAGGAAAAGATCCGCGCCTTCGATCTGGGCGCCGATGATTTCCTGATGAAGCCATTCGAGCAGGCGGAGCTGGCGGCCCGCTGTCGGGCGCTGATCCGCCGCGCCAGCATGGCTCCCAGCGGCGCACTCAAGCTCGGCCGACTGCACATCGACCTTTTGGGACATCAGCTGCAGATCGACGGTGCGACGGTGGAACTCACCAAGCGCGAGTGGCTGGTGCTCGAGAGTCTGGCCAACAACGCCGGCCGCGTGGTCACCAAGGAGCGGCTGCTGCAGGCGCTGGCCGGATGGGAGCTGGATCTGAGTGCGAACGCGGTGGAGACGCATGTATCGCGCCTGCGCGCGAAACTGGGCGATGCCGCGCTGATCCGCACCGTGCGTGGACTGGGGTATCGGCTGGATGAAGCCACCGGGCGCGCGCCGTGATGACTATTCGCCGCCGGCTGCTGCTGCTGCTGTTGCCGGCGCTGGCGCTGCTGATGCTGCTCGGCGGGCTGGCCGACTACTGGATCACGGTTGCGACCACGCGCAATGCCTACGATCAGGCCCTGGGCAGCACGGCGCTGGCGGCGGCGGCATCGCTGCACTCGGAGGATGGCAAGCTGTCGATCTCGGCCGCGCAGCGCGCCGTGGTGGCGCGCCGGCCCGACGCGGACAGCAGCACCTTCTGGTCGATCACCGGTCCGGACGGCGAACTGATCGCTGGCAGCGCTCAGTTGCCGATGGCGAAAGCCGTGAATGGCACGCGCAGCGATGGCGTCGCCTACCGCGATGCGCTATTCCAGGGCGAGAAGCTGCGCATCGCCAGTGTACGCAGCCACACCGATGCCGGGCCGATCACGGTGACCGTGGCCGAGACCTTGCAGCGCCGTGCCGGCACCCAGCGCGTGATGCTGCTGGGCAAGCTGCTGGTGGACTTCGCCGAGCTGGACGTCACGCTGCTACTGATCTGGATCGCGGTGTATCTGGGTCTGCGGCCGCTCGCGCGCGTGCGAGCGCGGGTCGAACAGCAAAGCAGCGGAAGCCTGCAGCGTTTCGACGAGGCCGACGTCCCGGGTGAGCTGCGGCCGCTGATCCTGGCGCTCAATCAGCTGCTGGAGCTGCGCCACGCTGCGGCGCAATCGCAACGCCGGTTCGTGGCCGATGCCGCCCACCAGATGCGCACGCCGGTGGCTGGACTTCTGGCGCAGCTCGAGCTGGTGCTGCGGGCGCCCGAGGCGGCCGCCGTGCAGGCCCAGCTCGCCAATATCAATCGCGGCGTACAGCAACTCGCGCACACCGCCAACCAGCTGCTGGCGCTGGCGCGGGCCGAGCCGGCCGCGGCGGTCGGCGAGAGCTTCAAGGCGGTATCGCTGCGCACGCTGGTCGAACAACAGGTCGAGCGCAACGTGGATCGGGCGATGAATTCAGGCCTGGATCTGGGGGCTGATGCGCAGCCGGCCCAGGTCAGCGGCAATGCCTGGCTGCTCGAGGACCTGCTGGGCAACCTGCTCGACAACGCTCTCAAATACACGCCGCGCGGTGGCCGTGTGACCGTGCGCAGCGGCCTGGACCAGCAGCACCCGTTCCTGGAGGTCGAGGACGACGGCCCCGGAATCGCCGAAGCCGAACGAGCGCGGGTACGCGAGCGCTTCTACCGGCTGCCAGGTGCGCCCGGCAGCGGCTGCGGGCTGGGTCTGGCGATCGTCGAGGAAATCGCCCATGCCCACCGGGCGACGTTGATTATCGGAACTGCGTCACAGGGCCGCGGCGCCCGCATGCGGGTGCGCTTTGCGGCCACAGCGTAACTCCAGGGAGGATTGTGTGAATCAGCTCGCAGTATTGGCAATTGCAGCCCGCCGCGACCGGATAGTCAGGCTGGCGCAAGCTTGGGCCGCTAATCTGGCCGACATGGAATCTGTGCCCACAATGCGCAGCGCCGGCTTCACCGTCCTCGAGCTGGTGATAGTCATGGCCATCGCGGCCATTTTGCTGACCATCGGCATACCGTCGTTTCGTTACGTGTCCACCGCCAATCGTATGGCGGCCGAGGTCAATGGCCTGATCGGCGATATGCAGTTCGCCCGCGCCGAGGCGATCAAGGAAGGTCAATCCGTGGTGGCCTGTGTGTCGACCGATGGCGCCACCTGCACCAACAGTAACGCCTGGGACAACGGCTGGATCGTGTGCTCCTCGCCCCTCAACGATGGCACCTGTGACGGCAACCCACCCTACCGGGTGCAGAAGTCGTTTGCCTCTGTTGGCAGTACCGATACCTTGGTGGCGGACGGCAACACCACGGTACTGACGTTCAACCGCGAAGGATTTTCCGTCGGCCTGGCAGGGCCGGTCACCGTGACACTACATAACTCGACCAACGTCTCGAGCTTCACGCGCTGTCTGCAGGTCAGTGCGGTCGGCATTGTCCAGGTTGAGACCGCAGGTCAGCAGAATTGCACATGAAGCGCGCAGCCACAGCCGGATTCAGCCTGATCGAGGTGATGGTCGCCCTGATCATCATATCGATCGGGCTGCTCGGCATTGCCAAGCTGCAGGCGGTCGCGCTGTCGAGCACTGGAACCGCCGGCAAGCGCGGGCTCGCGGCCATCGAGGCGGCCAGCATCGCCGCGGCCATGCACGCCGACCGCGCCTACTGGTCGGCAGGCGTCATCGCCACGAGCACGACCTTGTCGGGCGCCGGCGTGAGTGCGGCCAACGACGGCGCTCTGATGGCGCCGGTCGACTGTTCCACGGTGCGACCGTGCACCACGGTGCAGATGGCCGCCTATGATCTGTCCACCGTCGCCAACTCGCTGCAGTCGATCCTGCCCGGCTACACCGGCACGATTGCCTGCAATCAGACCGTGGCGCCGCCGCCGGTGGTGTGCGCCATCACGCTCACCTGGATCGAGAACGTGGTGGGCGCGAACACACAGGGCGTTCAGGCCGGCGCGGCGGCGGCATTTCAGATTCCCACCTACACGCTGTACGTAGAACCATGAGCCCACCGAGCACAGCCCTGAGACGTGCGCAGCCGTGCCGCGGCTTCACCCTGGTCGAGATGATGATCGCGATCATGGTGGCCCTGTTCCTGATGGCCGGGGTACTGAGAATCGTGCAGGACACGCGCCGCGCCACCGCATCGCAGACCCAGTCGACGCAGTTGCAGGACAGCGTGCGCCTGGCGATGACCACGCTCACCGACGTGATCCAGACCGCCGGATACTATTCGGACGTGCTGTATTCGACCCCGCCTGCGTCGCTGCCTGCTTCGGGCAGCTTCGCCGCCGGACAATCGATTGTCGGCACCGGTGCTTTCGCGGCCGCGGCACCCGGTGACACGATCTCGGTGCGCTACCAGACCGCCAACAATGACGGCATCCTGACCTGCGCCGGAACCTCCAATCTCAGCGGCGCCAACCAGGTGTACGTCAACACCTTCAGCGTCGACGCCACCGGCAACCTGCTGTGCCAGCTCGGTGCGGCGCCTGCCTTCATTCTTATCCCCGCGATCACGACCGGGCCGAATCCGGTGAAGATCACGAATCTGCAGATCCTGTACGGCGTCCAGACCAACGTGCTCACCGCGAATCAATCCGCCGACAGCTATATGGACGCCGCGACGGTGACCGGCACGACCCTCGCCAACGGCCTGAGCGCTTGGACCGGCGTGGTGTCGGTGCGCATCACCCTGAGTTTCCAGAATCCGCTCGGAGCCGCGCTGCCGCCGCTGCAGTTCACACGCGTCATCGGGCTGATGAGCAAGATGGGATACGTAACGTGAGTCGGTGGCAGCACATGAACGCAGACAATCGCAACCAGCGCGGGATCATTCTGATTTCAAGCCTGCTGCTG
>DASXYW010000083.1:0-30051 GCA_036502265.1 Steroidobacteraceae bacterium
GGCCGGCGAGCGCCAGCATCGACAATCCCATAACCAAGCCGATTGCCAGTATTCTGATTCTCATTCCAGGTCTCCTGATAGATAGCGTGCGGGCTGCTCAGACTCCAAGCCGTTCGCTCAGCGTCGCCTGTCGTTCCGGCAACTGCGCGGCGGCGAAACCATCCACGATCCGGCCATGCTCCATGAGATAGAAGCGATCGGCCAGCGGCAACGCGAAACGGAAATTCTGCTCCACCATGACAATCGTGTAGCCGCGCTGACGCAGCGTCTGGATCATGCGTGCCAGCGCCTGCACGATCACCGGTGCAAGCCCTTCAGAAATCTCGTCCAGCAGCAGCAGCCGGGCTCCGCTGCGCAGAATGCGCGCCACCGCCAGCATTTGTTGCTCCCCTCCCGACAGCCGCGTTCCCTGGGTGGTGCGGCGCTCCTTTAGGTTGGGAAACATTGTATAGATTTCGTCGGTGCTCAGCCCGGCGGGGCCCACCACCGGCGGCAAGCGTAGGTTCTCCTCGGTGCTCAGGCTCGCATAGATGCCGCGCTCTTCCGGGCAATACCCGACTCCCAGCCGCGCGATGCAATGCGGAGCCATCGCGATGGCTTCTCGGCCGTCGATGCTAACCGACCCGGAGCGGCTGCCTACCAGGCCAATGATTGCCTTGAGCGTGGTCGTGCGCCCGGCGCCGTTTCGACCCAGCAGGATAACGACCTCGCCCCGCTCCACCTCGAAGTCGACGCCGTGCAGGATGTGTGACTCGCCGTAGTAGGCGTGCAGTCCCGCGACCCGAAGCAACGTGGCGCCCATCAGTGCGCGCTGCCGAGCTCGGCCGTGGCATTGCCCATGTAGGCTTCGGCCACATGCGGGTTTCTGGACACCTCGGCATAAGTGCCATCGGCGAGGATCTGGCCCCGCTGCAGCACCGTGATGCGCTGGGCGATCGTCGCGACCACGCTCATATTGTGCTCGACCATCAACACTGTGCGATCGGCGGCCACGCGCTTGATCAACGAGGTAATCCGATCGACATCCTCGTGGCCCAGGCCCTGGGTAGGTTCATCCATCAGCATCAGCTGCGGATCCATCGCCAGCGTCGTGGCGATTTCGAGCGCCCGCTTGCGCCCATAGGGCAACTCGACCGCCAGCACGTCGGACAGACTCTCCAGGCCGACCGCATGCAACAGCTCGGTGGCTCGCTGATTCAGCACCTTCAGGCTGGAGCGCGGCTTCCAGAAGTGAAAACTGGTACCCAGGGCACGCTGCAGTCCGAGGCGCACATTCTCCAGCACGGTCAGATGCGGAAATACTGCCGACATCTGGAACGAGCGCACGATGCCGCGGCGCGCGACCTGTGCCGGATTTTCCGCGGTGATGTCCTCGCCCTGGTAGACGATCGTGCCGCGTGTCGGCGCCAGAAACTTGGTCAGCAGGTTGAAAAAAGTCGTCTTGCCGGCGCCGTTCGGGCCGATCAGCGCATGAATCTGCCCGCGACGCACCTTGAGATTTACGTCGCAGACGGCCATGAAGCCATTGAAGTCCTTGCTAAGGCCGCGCGATTCGATGATGACGTCATCAGCCATTGTCAGCCACTGTCGTTATGGACCGCCACCCCCAGACCTTGAGGGAAGCATCATGCGGCAGGAACCGAATGCATGGCAAAGGCGCCGCGTTGCCGCGCCTCTATTCTATAGATTGGAGCGCTCCGGGTAGCGGTCAGGCCGCGATGCAGGCGTTGCGGCCGCCGTTCTTGGCCTTGTACAAGGCCGCGTCGGCCCGGTCGAACACGCTGTCGGCGGTGTCGCCCTCGCGCAGGGCGGTGAGGCCGCACGAGACCGTGACCCGGATCGGTGAGCCGTGGAAATGAAAGCGCAGCTGCTGCACTGACACCCGCATTTCCTCGGCAACCAGCAGCGCATCACCGAGCTCGGTTCCCACCAGCAGACTGACGAACTCCTCGCCGCCGAAGCGGGCGAAGAAATCGACTCCGCGCCTGCCGCCACTCAACGCCACGGCCACTTCACGCAACACGGCGTCGCCGCCCCGGTGGCCGCAGGCGTCGTTGATGGACTTGAAATGATCAATATCCCACACCAGGATTGCGACCGGATGCTGAAAGCGCTTCCAGCGATCGAGCTCCTCGGCGAAGCGCTCGTCGAACGACACGCGATTCGCCACGCGCGTTAGCGTGTCGATGCGCGAGCGCTGTTTCTCCAGGTCAAGGTTGCGGCTCAGCTCGCGCGATTCGTTCTCCAGCGCGGCCAGACGCGAATGCATGCGTTCGGAACGGGCGGCATGTTCGGCGAAACGATGCTGCTCGCGCTCTCTGAAATTGCGCACGTTGGTGGCCACGGAATCGAGCCGATCCGTGACAAGCGCCCGCAGGGCCGCGAGGTCATCGTTGGTTCGCACCTCATCTGACAGGCGCGAAACCTGCGCCAACAGGTCGATGTTCAAGGTCTCACGGTCTTCGTGATCGCGCTCGCGATCGGCATGGGCGCCGGAAAGAAACTGCGTGATCTCGGCCAGCCTGTCGGTTACCTGTGACAGCGTCATGACCGCTTCCGAGCGCTCGCGTGCCACGACCGCGCTGTGTTCGGCGACCAGGTCCCCGACGCGGCGAAGCACCGCCGCGAGGGCGACATCAGTATCGGCCGCAGCCAGCTGGGCTCGCATATTGGCCAGATCCTCGGCATTGCTGTTTGCACGGCCGAGTCGCTCGAGCAGTAGTGCCACGGCATCGCAGCTCGCCTGCCAACGAGGCGCGGCTGAAGCCGCCGCCGGCGTCATCGGCGCAGTCGTGGTTGGGGCTGGCGTCGTTGGGGGTACCGGCGTCGGTGGTGGGGATGCCGGCTTGGCGGCGGGCGCTTTTGCTTCGGCGCTAGCAGGACGCGCCGGGAGCGGTTGATCGGCGGCGATGATTGCGCTGGTCAGGGCATCGAACAACGCCGACAGCTGCGCCTCGTCGGCGTCGCGGCGCGCGGCTGCGGACAGGCTCTGTAGTTGCGAATTGAGACGCTCGTCACTGCTCTGGGCCAGGCCACACAGGCGCGACACCAAGCGTCGCAGGATCTGCTCGACCCCGCGCCAGCGGCGTTCCTCGGTTTCCATCTCGCGCAGTGCATCGAGATGTCTTTTTCTCCAGTCGACAGCCTCGCTCACGCGGTTCTCGCTAACGTCAATGGCATAGTCGCTATCGGCCGGTCGAGCTGCGGCTTGAGCCAGAAAGGTAAGGGCAAGAGCTGGCCGGACGCCGGGCAGGGCCCAATATCAAGGACTTGGCCGCCGTTAACGCCGCAAACGCCGACGGATTGCCAGCAGCTCCCGCCGCCGGCGCGCGTCGGTCTTCGGATAGGCCATGTCCAGCTGCTCCAGCGTCTGGACCAGGATCTGCGAGACCAACAGACGGCAATTCTTCTTGTCATCGGCAGGCACCACGTACCAGGGCGCGGCATCGGTACTGGTAGCGCTGAGGCAGTGCTCGTAGGCCTTCATGTAGTGCTTCCAGTAGCGGTGCTCGACCAGATCGGCCGTACAGAACTTCCAGTTCTTTTCCGGATCGTCGATGCGCTCCACAAAGCGCTTGCGCTGCTCGTCCTTCGACAGGTGCAGATAGAACTTCACGATCCGTGTGCCATTGTCGTGCAGATGCTTCTCGAGCGCAGTTATCGAGCGATAGCGCTCGTGCCAGATTCTGCGCTCGCCGGTCGGCGCATCCGGCAGGCCCTCACTGAGCAGGATGTCCGGGTGTACCCGCACGATCACCACTTCCTCGTAATACGAGCGGTTGAAGATTCCGATATGACCGCGCTCGGGCAGGTCGCGGGTAGTGCGCCAGAGAAAATCGTGCTGCAGCTCGGCGACGCTGGGGTGCTTGAAGCTGTAGACCTGGCAGCCCTGCGGATTGACGCCCGACATGACATGGCGAATCGCGCCGTCCTTTCCGGCCGCATCCATAGCCTGAAAGATCACCAGGACCGCGTGCCGATTGGATGCGTACAGCAGCTGCTGCAGGGAGTCGAGCCGTTCGACATGCCGCTGGAGAATCCTGCGGTAGTCGCTGTCGGAGTGATAGACCGGCGCGATTTTCGTGGGCCACTTGTGGAGTTTGACCGCATCGCCCTCCGGAACCCGAAAGTCCCTCAGATGGATCTTCATTCTCAGGATGCTACCAGCACCGCGGCACCCTCAAAGCGTCCAGCCCGCAGGTCGCTGAGCGCCTCATTGGCACCACGCAGCGGATAACGCCGGGCCTGGGTGACAATGCCTACTTCCGGCGCCAATCGCAGAAAATCCAGGCCGTCCTGGCGCGTCAGATTCGCCACCGACAGCAGCTCGCGCTCCTCCCACAGCAACCGGTACGGAAAGCTCGGAATGTCGCTCATGTGAATTCCGGCGCACACGACGCGGCCGCCCTTGCACACCGCCTTGAGGGCTCGCGGCACCAGATCGCCGATCGGAGCGTAGATGATTGCAGCGTCGAGCTCTTCAGGAGGCCGCTGGTCGGAGTCCCCGGCCCACACCACTCCTAGCGAGCGGGCAAACGATTGTGTGACCGTGTCGCCCGCTCGCGTGAAGGCATACACCGAACGCCCCTGCCAGCGTGCCACCTGGGCGATGATGTGCGCGGCAGCTCCGAATCCGTAAAGCCCCAGGCGCCTCGCCTCTCCGGCGATCGTAAGCGATCGCCATCCGATCAGTCCGGCACACAGCAGCGGAGCCAGCGCCACGTCTTCGCCTTGTTCCCCGAGCGGAAAGGCATAACGCGCATCGGCGATCACTGCCGTCGCATACCCGCCGTCGCGGGTGTATCCGGTAAACAGCGGTCGATCGCATAGATTCTCCCGGCCCGCGAGGCAGTAGCAACACACTCCGCAGGTATGCCCGAGCCAGGGCACGCCTACTCGCTGCCCGACCTCAATTCCGTCAACCTGCGCGCCGACGGCATCGATGCGGCCCACGATCTCGTGCCCCGGAATGATCGGCAGTTTCGGCTCGGCAAGCTCGCCATCGACCACATGCAGGTCCGTGCGGCACACGCCGCAAGCCGAGATGCGGACTCGAATTTCCCCCGGACCAGGATTGCGATCGGGCAGCTCGGTCCACTCCAGCGCCTGCCGCGGACCCTTCAGCAGCATCGCCTGCATCTTAGGCGTTGACCGGCTTCGGCAGGCTCCAGCGCCACTGGCGCACTTCCGGCAGATCCTGTCCGTAGCGCCGGATGAATTGGCGGTGCTCGACTAGGCTATCGATCATGCGCTGTTTCAGATAGTTGCCACGCGCCCGCAGCTGCGGCAGCCGATCGATGACGTCCTGCACCAGATGGAAGCGGTCGATATCGTTCTGCACCCGCATGTCGAACGGCGTGGTGATCGTGCCCTCCTCCTTGTAGCCGCGCACATGCAGGTTGCGATTCGTGCGTCGATAGGTGAGCCGGTGGATCAGCCAAGGGTAGCCGTGGAAGGCGAACACGATGTGCTTGTCGCGCGTGAACAGCGAGTCGTAATCCGAATCGCTAAGGCCGTGCGGGTGTTCGCCCTTGGATTGCAGTTTCATAAGGTCGACCACATTGACCACCCGAATCTTCAATTCCGGCAGCCGCCGCCGCAGTATCGACACCGCCGCCAGCACCTCCAGCGTCGGCGTATCGCCGCAGCAGGCCATGACGATGTCCGGCTCCTGGCCCTGATCGTTGCTGGCCCACGACCAGATGCCGATGCCTTCGGCACAGTGCAGCACCGCAGCCTCCATCGACAGCCATTGCGGCATTGGGTGCTTGCCGGCGACCACGACGTTGACGTAGTGCCGGCTGCGCAGGCAGTGATCGATCACTGACAGCAAACAGTTGGCATCGGGCGGCAGATATACCCGCGCTATATCGGCCTTCTTGTTGACGATCTGATCCAGGAAGCCCGGATCCTGATGGGTGAATCCATTGTGATCCTGCTGCCACACGTGCGAGGACAGCAGAAAGTTCAGCGATGCGATGCCTCGGCGCCACGGCAGCTGCGAGCTGACCTTCAGCCACTTGGCATGCTGATTGACCATCGAATCGACAATGTGCACGAACGCCTCGTAGCAGTTGAACAGCCCGTGGCGCCCCGTCAGCAGGTAGCCTTCGAGCCAGCCCTCGCACTGATGCTCGCTCAGCATCGAGTCGAGCACGCGTCCCGCCGGCGCGAGGTACTGGTCGTTGGCTTCCTGGCGCGCCTGCCATTGGCGATTGGTCACCTGGAACACTGCGTCCAGACGATTCGACAGGGTCTCGTCCGGCCCGAAGATCCGGAAATTGCTTTGCTCCTGGTTGCACTCGACCACATCGCGCAGGAACAGTCCGAGAACGCGGGTATCCTCGGCGTCTACCTTTCCGGGCGCGGTCACTTCCACGGCATGCACGCGAAAATCCGGCATGCGCAGGTCGTGCAGCAATATGCCGCCGTTGGCGTGCGGATTGGCGCCCATGCGACGCGTGCCGCTGGGCGCCAGAGCCGACAACTCCGGCCGCAGCCGCCCCTGCTGGTCGAACAGCTCCTCGGGACGATAGCTGCGCATCCAGTCTTGCAGCTGGAGCAGGTGCTCGGGATGCGCCGCATCCACCAGCAACGGCACCTGATGTGATCGGAACGTGCCCTCGTTCGGCAGACCGTCGACCATGCGCGGTCCGGTCCAGCCCTTGGGCGAGCGCAGTACGATCATCGGCCAGCGCGGTCGGGTTACGTCGTTGGTGCTGCGAGCGTGCGAGCGGATCCGCTGGATCTCGGCCACGGCACGGTCCAGCGCCGCCGCCATCATCTGATGCATGGGTTCCGGCTCGTGGCCCTCGACGTACAGCGGCACCCAGCCGCAACCTCGCAGCAGCTGCTCGAGCTCCTCGCGCTCGATGCGCGCCAGCACCGTCGGATTGGCGATCTTGTAGCCGTTAAGATGCAGGATGGGCAGGACGGTCCCATCGGTGATCGGGTTGAGGAATTTGTTGGAGTGCCACGCGGTCGCCAGCGGCCCGGTCTCGGCCTCGCCATCGCCGATGACGCAGGCGACGACCAGCTCTGGATTGTCGAACACGGCGCCGAATGCGTGACTGAGCGAATAGCCCAGCTCGCCGCCCTCATGAATCGATCCGGGAGTCTCCGGCGCCACATGGCTGGAGACACCACCGGGAAATGAAAACTGCTTGAACAGTTTCTTCAGGCCGATCGCATCCTGGCTGATCTCCGGATAGATCTCGCTGTACGTGCCCTCCAGATAGGTATTGGCGACTAGCGCCGGACCGCCGTGCCCGGGTCCGGCGATGTAAAACATGTCCAGGTCGTGCTGCTTGATGATGCGGTTCAGGTGCACGTAGATGAAGTTCTGCCCAGGGGTCGTGCCCCAGTGACCGACCACCAGCGGTTTGACGTGTGCGAGCGTCAGCGGATCGCGCAGCAGCGGATTGTCATACAGGTAGATCTGACCGACCGACAGATAGTTGGCCGCGCGCCAGTAGGCATGCATGCGTGCCAGCAGTTCGCGCGACAGCGGTTGCGGTTCGAGTTGATTTCCGTCGGCCATGGGGTTGCTCCAATCACTGCATCGTCGATAACGCCTCGCCCACGATCGTCTGCGCTTCCGCGATCACGCGCTGCAGGTGGTCGATGTCGCGGAAGCTCTCGGCATACAGCTTGTAGATGTCCTCGGTCCCGGACGGGCGCGCCGCAAACCAGCCGTGCGCGGCGATGACCTTCAGGCCACCGATCGCGGCGCCATTGCCCGGTGCGGCGGTGAGAATCGACTCGATCGGCTCACCGGCCAGCTGCGCGGTGCGCACCCGCTGCGGCGATAGCTTGGCCAGCAGCGCCTTTTGCGCCGGCGTCGCCTGCGCATCGATGCGCTCGTTCACACACTCGCCGAATTCGCGCGTCAGTTCGCGGTAGATCGTGCCGGGATCGCGCCCCACGCGCGCGGTGATCTCCGCGGCCAGCAGCGCCGGGATGATGCCGTCCTTGTCCGTGGCCCAGGCAGTGCCGTCGCGCCGCAGGAAGGTCGCGCCGGCGCTCTCCTCTCCGCCGAATCCGAGCGAGCCGTCGATCAGGCCGCCGACGAACCACTTGAAGCCCACCGGCACCTCGTGCACCCGCCGGCCAAGACCGGCCGCCACCCGGTCGATCATCTGGCTGCTCACGACGGTCTTGCCGACTGCCGCCTGCGTCCGCCACCCTGGCCGATGCTGAAACAGGTAGTGAATCGCCACCGACAGGTAGTGATTGGGCGGCATGAGGCCGCTGCTGTGCGTGACGATGCCGTGTCGGTCGTGATCGGTATCGCAACCGAAGGCGACGTCGAAGCGATCCTTCAGGCCGATCAGGCGCTGCATCGCATAGGGCGAGGAAGGATCCATGCGGATGCGCCCGTCCCAGTCGACGCTCATGAAGCTGAAGGTCGGATCCACCGTGTCGCTGACCAGCGTGAGATCGAGTCGGTAGCGATCGGCGATCGGCGCCCAATAATGCACGCCGGCGCCGCCGAGCGGGTCGACGCCCAGGCGCACCCCGGCGTCATGAATAATCGCCATGTCGATGACGTTACCCAGATCACCGACGTAGGCGTTCAGATAGTCGTGCCGGTGCGTCGTCGGGCGACGGTGCGCCTGCTCGACCGGAATGCGCACCACTTTGCGCAGCCCGTCAGCGATCAGAGCGTTGGCACGCTTCTGAATCCAGCCCGTAGCATCGGTATCCGCCGGGCCGCCGTTGGGCGGGTTGTATTTGAAACCGCCCGCATCCGGCGGATTGTGCGACGGCGTGATCACGATGCCGTCGGCCAGGTGCGCCTGGCGTTCGCGGTTGTAGCACAGGATTGCGTGCGAGACCGCCGGAGTCGGCGTGTACTCATCGTCCTGCGACAGCATCACCTCGACGCCGTTCGCCGCCAGCACCTCGAGCGCGCTTGCCAGCGCCGGTTCCGACAGTGCGTGGGTATCCATTCCAAGAAACAGCGGCCCGTCGGTGCCCTGCTTGCGGCGGTAGTCGCAGATCGCCTGGCTGATCGCCAGCACGTGCCATTCGTTGAAACTTCCCTGAAACGGCGTACCCCGATGACCGGAGGTACCGAATGCCACTTGCTGCTCGGCGAGCGCCGGGTCGGGCCGGTTGGTGTAGTAGGCGGTAATCAGACGCGGAATATTGACCAGCAGGTCACGCGGGGCAGGCTTTCCGGCCAGAGCACTCAGGCGCTCGCTGGTCATGACGTGGCACCGGCGGAAACTGCGTGCGGCGAGCCAACATCATACCCGGCCAGTTCTCCGATACCGTCGACGTTGACGTCCGCCGGCGGATAGTTGGCCAACATGCCAGGATCGCACGCGTAGTGGCCCTGACGCACAAAAATGCCGGTGACCCGCTGTCCCCAGTGCTGTTTGACAGCCGCCAGGATGCGCAGCTTGTCGTCCACCATCAGATAGTGTCGCGCCGGATAGACGCGCGCCACTTCATCCAGCATCAGCTCCTTGTGCACGTAGATCAGTACCTGGCCATGCATCACATCCCACAGGCCGGAGCGCGCGATCTTGCGTGGCTGGAACACTACATCGCCGTCCGACAGAATCACCGTCGGACCGAACCGACGCAGGTGCGCGATGGCCGCCAGGGCACCGGAGTAGAGCCGCTCGGCAAATGGATAGTCCAGCAGGAACGCCGACATCGTCAGCAGGTGCGCGTCCTCGGGCACCTCGCGCCGATAGCGCTGCAGGGCGCCCAGATAATCGGCATAGCCCAGCTCGGCGCGCAGCGCCTCGAAGATCGCCCAATAGCGATCGCGTCGCTCCGAGCCGAAGCTGCTCGCCAGGTGCACGCCCAGGTCATGGGTGATGGCATCATTGTCGAGCAACGTGTTGTCGACGTCGAATAGGGTCACGACCGCGTGCATAGCCGACAGCGTACCGGCATGGGCCGCGCACTGCACGCTCAGGTTCCCGCGTTCAGCCGTACCTTTTTACACGGCGGCGCTGCCGCTGCGGCGCCAAATTGGTATCATGCCGGCGCCGACCACGAGGACCCCACGATGAAAAAAACCCCGATCGCCAATCGCGCGGAGCTGGTACGCCGGCGCAGTGCCCCGCTGGCAACGCCGACCGACCTGAAGGCGGCCGCAACCCGGGACATCACGGCGGCGCTCAACGTCATCCTGGCCGATGTCTTCTCGCTGTACATCAAGACCAAGAACTTTCACTGGCACATGAGCGGACCGCACTTCCGCGACTATCACCTGCTGCTGGATGAGCACGCGGATCAGATCTATGCGATGGCCGACCCGATCGCCGAGCGCGTGCGCAAGCTCGGCGGCTCGACGCTGCGCTCGATCGGCCATATTGCGCGCACCACGCGCGTGGCCGACAACGATGCCGAATACGTCGAGCCGCTGGACATGCTGGCGGAGCTGCGCGAGGACAACAAGACGCTGACCTCGGCGCTGCGGCGCGTGCATGAGGTGTGCGACGAGCACAACGATATCGCCACCGCCAGTCTGATCGAGGTGTGGATCGACGAGACCGAGCGGCGCACCTGGTTTCTATTCGAGGCCGCGCGGCGCGGCGACGCCACCGGTCACTGAGCGCGGCGCGACGGCCGCGGCGAGCTCACTTGTCCGCGTGGATGACCTTGGCCTGGGTGAATGCCAGCAGGCCCTCGCGGCCCATTTCCGTGCCCAGGCCGGATTGCTTGGCGCCGCTGAACGGCACGTCCGCGGGCAGTTCGAGATGCTTGTTGATCCAAATGGTGCCGGAGTTGAGCTTGAGCGCGACCTCGTAGGCGCGCGCCGGATCGGATGACCAGACCGTGGCGCCCAGACCGTACTCGGTGCTGTTGGCACGCCCCACCGCGTCGTTGACGTCCGAGTAGCGCAGCACCGGCAGCACCGGGCCGAACTGCTCCTCACGCACCAGCCGCGCATCATCGCTGATGTCACGCACGATCGTGGGGGACACGAAATAGCCGCGCTCGCGGCCAACCTTGCCGCCGGCGATGATGCGGCCGTGAGCGCGTGCATCCTCGATGTAGCCCTTCACCTTCTCGAACTGCACCTTGTTCTGCATTGGGCCGAACTGGGTGCGCGGATCCATGCCGTCCCCGACGATCGCCGTGTCGGCCAGGCGCGCCAGCTCGGCGCACAACGACTCGTAGATCGAGTCGTGCGCGTACACGCGCTTGATCGCCAGGCACACCTGGCCGGTGTTGAGCATCGCGCCCATGAAAATCTTGGGCGCGACCTCCTTGACATCGATGTCATCGAGCACAATCGCGGCATCGTTGCCACCGAGTTCGAGCGTCAGACGCTTGATGGCACTGGCCGCGCTCGCCATGACCTTCTTGCCGGTCGTCGTGGAACCGGTAAAGGCGACCTTGGCGACATCCGGGTGCGTGGTCAGCGCAGTCCCCAGGTCGTTCTGGTCGGTGATCACGTTGATCACACCGGCGGGAAAGATCTCGGCACACAGCTCGCCGATGCGCAGCGTGGTGAGCGGCGTCGTCGGGGCGGGTTTGCACACCACGGTGTTGCCCGACAGCAGCGCCGGCGCCAGCTTGATCATCAGCAGGATGAGGGGGAAATTCCACGGCGTGATTGCAGCCACCACGCCGAGCGGCACGCGCAGCCGCACGATGCGCGTGGTGGCGGTCTCCTTCAGCACATCAACCGGCAAGTCCATGGTCGCGAAGGTGCGGATCATGTCCACGGCCCCGGCAATCTCGAAGGCCGCGTGCGCCACCGGCTTACCCTGCTCGCGGGTCAGCAGCACAGCGAAACGGTCGCTCTGCGCTTCGAGCGTGTCCGCCAGGCGCCGCAGCATCTGGCGACGCTCCTCGATCGGACGGGCGCACCAGGCCGGAAACGCCGCCTTGGCGGCCGCCACGGCCTGGTTCAGCTGCGCAAGGTCAGCGCGTGGGCAGTCGGTCAGCACCTCCTCGGTGGCCGGGTTGATCACCGGAAAAGTCGAGGCACCCGCGACCGCTTTGCCATTGATCCACAGACTGAATTCGCTCGCCGCGACATCCTTCAACTGCACGTTCATGTTGTTCTCCGCCGCCGCACGGTGGCGCTAACTGGCAATATTCTCAACTGGCATCGGGCGCCAAACAAGGACACAAGGCCGTTGCAAGTCACTATCGTTTCCGCACCCTGATTTGACCATAAGATGCCCTCTAGGGGCCGCCCGGTTCAACTTAAGAGCCATCCGCGCAGCAACCCGGCAACTGGCCCCGATTGTTCCATTGGTGCCATGTGGCCACAGCGCTGCAGGAGTTCGAGCCGGCTTGCCGGTATCAGCCCCGCCATCGCGTGATGCCGCGCCGGCGGGCTCCAGCTGTCCTCCTGCCCGCAGACGATCAGCGTCGGACAGGCAATCGATGCCAGTACGGCGCTGGCGTCCGGACGAGCGAGCAAGGCTCGCACCTCGGCCGCGAAGTGCTCCGGCGTGCGCCGTTCGATCATGTCCAGAATCGCATCGATCAGCCTCCGATCCTCGAGCCGTTCGGGATGCACCATGCCCCGCACCCACTCCCGACCCATGAAGCGCATACCGCGCTCGAACGCCAGATCCACCAGGCGCGCCCGCCGGCGGCTCTCGGCCGCTCCCGCCTCGCCGCTGAGCCGAGGCTGGTAGCCGGTGTCCAGCAGCGCCAAGCGAGCGACCCGCTGCGGTGCCTGCCGCATAATCTCCAGGGCAACGCGGCCGCCCATCGAATGGCCGGCCAGCGCGAATCGGGCCGGCGCGCCGCGAAGCACCGCGCGCGCCATGCCTTCGATGGTGTCCGCGCCCTCGTAGTCGGGCACGCGGCAGTCCGCGGCATCGGACAGCCGTCCGGTCACATCGGCCCAAGCGGCGCGATCGCACATCAGGCCCGGGAGGAACAGCGCGACCGGCTTCACGGTCAGCGCGCCCCTCAGCCGGCGCCGAGCGAGTAGTCGCGCTGGCGACCGACATAGTCGATGAAGAAGTCGAACGCGTGCGGATCGGCCATGGCACCCCGATTGGCAGCCTGATCCGGGGTGGATCCCAGCAGCAGCCGCCGCACCGGTACCTCCATCTTCTTGCCGGTCAGCGTCATTGGGATAGCCGGCACCTGATAGATCTTGTCAGGCACGTGGCGCGGCGTGTAGTCCTGGCGCAGCTGGCTGCGAATCCGGGTTTCCAGTCCGGCGTCCAGCGTGTGGCCGGGCTTGAGCTTGACGAACAGCGGCATGAAGAAGCCGCCGTTCGGCAGATCGAGGTTGACAATCAGCGAGTCCTCGATCTGGTCCAGTTGCATCAGCGTGCGGTAAATCTCGGCCGTTCCGATGCGCACCCCGTAGCGATTGAGCGTGGCATCGGAGCGTCCGAGCACCGCGCTGCTGCCGTTGGCGCCGATCCGAAAGAAGTCTCCTTGCCGCCACACCCCCGGATATTCTTCGAAGTAGGTGTCGCGGTAGCGCCGATCGCCGTCATCGTTCCAGAAGCACAGCGGCATCGAGGGCATCGGCTCGGTGATGACCAGTTCCCCGACCTCATCGATCACGCTTTCGCCACGCTCGTTGAAGGCCTTGATTGCGACGCCGAGCGACGGCGCCTGGATCTCCCCGGCGCGCACCGGCAATGTCGGCACGCCGCCGACAAAGCCGGTGCAGCAATCGGTGCCGCCGCTGCCGTTGGCGACCCACAGGTCCTGCTTCACGCTGCGATAGAACCACTGCATCGACTCGGGTGAGGCGGGCGAGCCTGCAAGCACCACCGACTGCAGATTCGACAGGTCGAAGCGCTCGCGCGGAACGATGCCCGCCTTGGACTGCTGTTCCACGTAGGCCGGACTGGCGCCGAACACCTGCGCGCGCGCATCCTGAGCCAGCCTCCAGAGTCGATCCGGCGCTGGGTAGCCGGGATGACCGTCGCACAGCACCGGTATCACTTGCATCAGCGGCGTACCGAGCAGGAAATTCCACAGCATCCAGCCGCTGGTGGTGAAGAACAACAGCCGATCGCCCGGGTGCAGATCGAAATGGAAGCTGCCGTTCTTCATGATCTCCAGCAGCATGCCGCCGTGCCCATGCACGATCGGTTTGGGCAACCCGGTGGTGCCGGAAGAAAACAGAATCCACAGTGGATGATCGAATGGCACCTCCTCGTAGCGAAAGTCCGCGGCCGGCACCGGCGGGTGCTGCATCATCTCGTTCCACGACTTCACCGGTCGGCGCATTCGGGCGGGCAGCTCCGGGTGCAAATACGGCACCAGCACGACGTGCCGCACGCTGCTCAGCGCGTCGATGACATCGTCCATCTCGGCACGCCGATCGAATTCCTTGCCGCCATAGCGATAGCCGTCCACGCACAGCAGCAGGCTCGGTGACAGCGCGGCCAGCCGGTCGAGGATGCCGCGGGTACCAAAATCGGGCGAGCACACCGCCCAGATCGCGCCGACCGATGCGGCGGCCAGCATCGCGGCCATGGTCTCCGGGATATTCGGCATCACCGCCACCACGCGATCGCCGGGGCGGATGCCGAGCTCGCGCAAGCGGGTGGCGAAAATGCGCACCTGGCTGGCGAAGCTCTCCCACGGCAGTGCCGTCAGCTCGCCCGATTCGTTGGTATGCAGCAGCACGCTCTGCCCGGCCCGCTCGTTGCGCAGCACATGCCGGGCAAAATTCAGGCGCGCGTCGGGAAACCAGCGCGCACCGGGCATGCGGCGCTCGGCCAGCACCCGCGAGTACGGTGCCGAGGGATCGATGCGAAAGTACTCCCACAGCGCGCCCCAGAATCCTTCCAGATCCTGCACCGAGTAGCGCCACATCGCCTCGTAGTCGGGCAACTTCAAACCGCGCGTGCGCTCAAGCCACAAACGCAGCGCGGTGACGTTGGCGTGCGCAATGCGCTGCGGGCTGGGCGTCCAGAGGATCTGGCCGGCTTTCACGGCAGTCGGGGCGGATGGCTGTGGCAAATGGCTGGACATGCGGTGCGAATCACTGGCGCGCGCGGGCGCGAAGGTAGTGGCGGATGGAATTCAGTTGTGCGTCGCTGAGCTCGGGGAAGGCCGGCATGCCGCGCTTGATCAGCGTACCGCCGCGCACCACCGCGGCAAAGGCATCGAACGACAGCGGCACACTGGAGGCACGCAGATCCGGTGCATTGCCGCCGGCGACCGCCGCGGTGCCATGGCACAGCAGGCAGCGCAGAAACTCGTACGATCCTTGCTTGGCTTTGTCCGAATCGATCTGAAACTCCGGCGCGATCAGCGGCTTGACCGGCTGCGGCGGCGGCGTTGCCGGCAACGTACCCTTGGCATCCAGGGCGAAGGTCAGCAATCGTCTTGGCTGCACGTGATCCTGCCAGCCCCACTGCGCCGAAGCGGATCCGAATGCGGCGCTCGAGCCGTTGAGCGGGCCGGCGGTGACGCTCAGGTACTGTCGGCCATCTACCTGGTAGGTGATCGGAACGCCGGTGGGCGCGACGCCGGCAAAGAACGACCACAGGTCCTGCCCCCGATCGGCGCTATAGGCGTGCAGGTAACCATCGGCCAGTCCTTCGAACACCAGATTGCCACCCGTGGCCAACAGGCCTCCATTGGAGATCCCCGGCGTGTCGATCTGCCAGATCCGCCGCTGATGGGCGGGATCCCACGCCACCAGCACGCTGTGGCCGCCATTCTTGGGCACGTCCGCGTTCCCGATCGTCAAACCGGAGAACTCCGGCGTGCCGATCATGGGCTTCCACGATTTCTTATCGACGCCCTGATCGCTGTAGGGCACCGGCATTTCCACCGTCGGCTCGTACATCAGTCCGGTGCTTTCGCTGTAGGCCTGGGGCAGCCAGTGGTGCAGACCTTCGAAACTCGGCCACAGCAGCTCGCCCTTCAGGTCGCGTGCGCCGGGAGCGAGCACCGGTCGGCCGGTTTGCAGGTCGATGCGCTCGGCCCAGGTCACCTTGCCGAGCTTCTCGGCCGAGAGTAGATGTCCGCTCGCCCGGTCGATCACATAGAAGAAGCCGTTCTTGGCGGCCTGCAGGAGGACCTTGGTGGGCCGCCCGTCGATCGTCAGCGTCACCAGCGTGATGTCAGTCGCCGAGTCGTAGTCCCAGGTGTCGCCCGGAGTGGTCTGGTAATGCCATACGTACTGGCCGGTATCGGCATTCAGCGCCACGATCGAGGCGACGAACAGGTTATCGCCGCCACCGGGGCTGCGGATTTTCCAGTTCATCGGACTACCGTTGCCGGTGCCGATGTACAGCCGGTTGAAGTCCGGGTCATAGGTCATCGCATTCCAGACGCTGCCGCCCCCGCCCAATTTCCACCATTGGCCGGTCCAGGTCTTTGCGGCCATCGCCATGGCCGGATCTGAGGCGGCGTGATCGGTCGTACCCGGCTTGCCGGGTACGACGTAGAACCGCCAGAGCTGGCGACCGGTGTTGGTGTCATAGGCGGTGACATACCCGCGCAGCGCGCTAAAATCATCCCCGCCGTTGCCGATCACGACCTTGCCGCGAAACACGCGCGGCACGCCGGAGATGAATGCGCCGTTGTGCGAATCGAGCGTCTGCACGCTCCAGAGCAAATGGCCGCTGGCTGGATCGAGCGCCAGCAATCGCCCATCGTGGGTGGCGACGAACAGACGCTGCTCGCCATAGGTCAGACCGCGGATGCCCCAGCCGACGCGCAGCTTTTTACCGGCCGCCTGCGGCACATGCGGATCGTAGCGCCACAGCAGCCGGCCGCTGCGCACGTCGATCGCGTGCACGATGCTGTAGCCGGCCGCCAGATACAGCACACCGCCAACTTCGATCGGCTCCGTAATCGAATTAGTAACGTCCAGATCGAGCGACCAAGCCAGACTCAGCCGCTGCACGGTAGCCGGATTGATCTGCGCCAGCGGGCTGTAATGCGCTTGTTCGACCGTGCGGCCGTTTTGCGGCCAGTCATCGTCGGCGGCGGGCGTCGAGCCGGCCAGCGCGCCAACCCCGTACGCTGCCCCCGCCACTGCCAGGATCAGCGCCCCCGCTCCTGCGTGGCTCGGGCTCAAGCGCCGATCGCTCGAGCCCGAGCGCAACCAAGTACTCCCGCGGCGGCTACAGCTTCAGGCGCAGAGTGACGTACCACTCGCGCGGATCGTTGTAGTAGCCACCCACTTCGCCGGCACCGGCGTTGGGCGACCCGGCCGTGATGAAGCGGTCATCCGTAAGGTTGGTGCCGCCGACGGCCAGGTCATACATACCGGTCGGCGAGACGTAGTGCACCGACGCATCCACCATGTGAGTCGCCGGACGATATAGCTGCGGCGTGTTCAGTGCATCGTTGAACATGTTCGACGTGTACGTATACGTCGGAATGAACCGAAGGATCGCATCGTTCGCCAGATGCATGTCATAGGTCGGATCGAAAGTGAACTTCCACTTCGGTGTCTTGGGCAGCTTCGCATCCAGCTGCGTGACTCCCGGAGCGTGCAGCGGGCAAACCGGCGCGCCCGTGGCGCCATTGATCGCAAACGTCGGACAGACCGCCGTGCCGTCCGGCAGCAGGATCTGCGGGATATTGGCGTTTGCGTTGACCTGCGTGTAGTAGGCGTCGATGTACGAGCCGGAGAAATTCAGGCTCAGGCCGCCGCCGAGATTCGACTGTATATCCAGCTCGGCGCCCTTGATGTCGGCGTTGCCGGCGTTGGTGTACACCGGCGAAATGCCCTGTTGAATGTTGAGCTGAATGCCATCGTAGTTGGTGTAGAAGACCGCGGCGTTCGCCTGCAGGCGGTGATTGAACCACTGCGACTTCAGACCAAGTTCATAGGTCTTGGAGTATTCCGGGCTAAAGCGGGCAGCCTGCGGCGTCAGGATCGGCGCCGACAGACGCGTGGTCCAGCCGCCCTGTTTGAAGCCCTTGCTCCAGCTCACGTACGCCATGACATCGTCGTTGAAGTGGAACTGCGCCCCGACCGTGGGATCGAACACGTGCCAGGCCTGCGAGTCCGGCACCGGCGGGAAATAGCGGTAGTAGGGCTGGCCGAGCGCGCCCTCGACGCCCGTTCCCGGGCCCGGCGGATAGGGCTGGGTCGGTAGCACGTTGAAGGGTGGGAATGGCGCGCACGCGGTCTGCCAGCATTGCGACCCGTACGGGAACGAGTTCAGATCGCCCTGGCCGCCTTTGAAGTAGGTCCCGACATCGGTGTAGCGTCCGCCGGCCGTGAAGCTGATCTGGTTCGTCAGCTTGAAGTCGGCGTGGACAAAGGCTGCGATGTCCTTGTTCTCGATGTCGTTATCGGCGTCATACACATACAGTAGGCCTTCGAACGGTACATAGTCGTGTACGTAGCCGGCCTCATTGAAATAGTACAGGCCGGCGACGTAGTTGAGCCGGTCGTCGAACATCTTGCCTAGCAGTTGGAATTCCTGCGACACCTGCCACTGGTGCTGCTTGTCGGTGACACTCTGCATGCCGTCGCCGGGGCTGCCCTGCAGTGAGGTGCCGATCTGCCAGCTGATGGTGCGGTAGGCGGTAATCGACTTCAGCGTGAGCGTATCGGTGAGGTTGTAGGTGCCGGTCAGCGCGTCGCCATACACGTTATAGCGAGCAAAGTCCGGGCCGTCGGCGGCGTAGGTCGTATTGATGTTGCCGGTGTTGACGGCCGCGGGGCCCCACCAGGGGTACGGACTGCCACTGCCCAGATAGGCGGTACCGGGGTGGTTCAGATAGTTGTAGGGACCGGCCGGTCCGCCCACATAGCCGGCACCGAGAAGCGGTGGTGCGCCCCGCGAGATGCCCGGCACTTGTGCGCGCGGCTGTGCGCACGCGCTCGAGAAAAAGATATTGGGCGGCTCGCCGGCAGGGAAGACCACGTTGGGCGGAGTAGTTCCCGCGGCGATCGCGCCCCCAATCGTCGATGCATTGTTGCTGATGCAAAGGTTGTACAACGACGAAAAAGTCGACGACGCCGCGTTGCCGGCGAACGTCTGGAGCACCGTGTAGCCCAGAGCCGTGGTGTCCTCGTGCGACCAATCGGCCGTCAGCGTCCAGTCCATCTTGTCGCTGGCATGCCACAGCAGCTTGCCGCGGATGACCTGCAGACCGGTGCCGCCGTAGGTGTCACTGGTGCCCAAGCCAGACTGCGCAAAATCGGACATTGGAATGACCGTCATCGAGGCCAGCGAATAAGGCGAGTTGGCCGGGTAGGGAACGACCTTCATCCAGCCGGTCTGATCCTGCGATGACACGCTGATGCTCGACAGCAGCGTGCCCTTGACGATCGGGATATCGGCCGTGAAGCCGAAATCGCGCCGGTCATAGCTGCCGCCGGTGGCGGTGGCGATGAACCGCGTCTCATCCCCGGGCGTGTGCGTGGTGATGCTAATTGCGCCACCAATGGTGTTGGCGCCGAACAGCGTGCCTTGCGGCCCTTTCAGAATCTCGACCCGGTCGACGTCGAGCAGGTTCTGATTGGCGCCGATGGTGCGCGCCAGAAACACGCCGTCGACGTAGACGCCGACACCCGGATTCAGGTTGAAGGCGAAATCGTCCTGGCCGACGCCGCGGATCGAGGCCGACAACACCGAGCGGTCGCCGGAGAAGGGCGCCCCGGCATCCAGATTGACGCCCGGGGTCAAATTTCCCAGCGCGTGGATGTCGGTGATGTTGCGGGTCTGCATGGTGTCGGCCGAGAACGCATCGACCGTGATCGGCACGTTCTGGATGTTCTCTGAACGGCGCTCGGCCGTGACCACGACTTCGGCCAGCGCCCCGCCCGCCTCGCCAGTGGCTTGTGCGGTCTGCTGTGCCTGTTGCGCCGGCGCACTCACCGCGAAAGCCGCGACACCGACTCCGCACAGCACGGCCATCCAGTGGCGCAGGCCGCGAGCCACGTCAGTATTCGAATTCATTTCGACCCCCTGCTACACCCGTTATTTGTTCAGCAACAACAGCTTGCCGTGACAAAGCCCCCGGCAAACACCCCGATACTACACCTAGACCCGTGCCCGATTTCCACCGCGGGTGCAATTCGCCTCGCTCATCCGAGCGCTGAGGCTCATGAGTGTTGCGCCGTGCGCCAGCCGGGCGCGTAGGTCTCGCGCGCCACTTCGGCGTACGGGACCGGACTGACGATGGCACGGATCTCCGTCTGCACGTGCCGCTCGACCGTGGACTTGGACGTACCGCCGCCCTCTTCACCCCAGACAAAGCTCACCTCGGTACCGGGCTGGGCATGGGCCGGATCCAGCATCGCCAGAGTCAGCATTCGACCCTCATTTGAGCTGTAGCCGCACCAGGTCGAGATGCCGACGGTCTTGCCGTTGCGCATCACCTTGTCGTACGGCCAGGTGCAGTAAACCGCTGATGGAAAGTCAAAATATTTGGCTCGATCGGACTTCTGAAACATCGTGCCAAGAGCGCGCGTGACATCGGCGTTGTCCAGCGCCAGCGTGACCTTCTGGCGGCTGGCCGCCGGGTCCATCTTCTGCAGCGCGTCGCGGCCGATGTAGTCATGGTCGAACTTCACGAACGGGCCGTAGCCCAGATCGTAGGGCGTGAGGTAATAGTCCTCGATCCGGTTCGATACAAAGCTGCCGCCGAGCGAGCCAATCGCCTCGTACGTGGTGGCCGGCAGCCATTCCCGGTAGGCCTTGAGCTTGTCGCCGGTATAAATGGCCGGCAGCGGTGAGGGGATCCAGCCCGATTCCAAGGTATTGGACGAATAGGCGCGCGCACCCACTTGGCGCAGCCCGAACTCGGTGCCGGCGTTGACGATGGCCTGACGCACATCCTCGCGCTCGTCCCAGGTTCCAAACAGCTCCAGTCCCGGCTGACCGGCCATACCGTGGCGCAGCGCCCGCACCTTGCGGCCGGCGATGCTGATCTCAGTCATGTGGAAGAACTTGAGCGCCGGGACCGGCGTGCCGGTGACCTTGGCGATCAGATCCATCGCATTGGGGCCCTGCACCTGATAGCGATAGGCCTTGCGCACGATCGGCCCGGAGCGGGCCGCCGAGCGCTCATCGCGCTCACAGCGCACGTCGTATTTGCCGACCTCGGCCTGGTATTGCACCCAGTTGTGTACCGACGGACGCCCCACCAGATTGAATGAATTCTCGCCCAGGTAGAACAAAATCACGTCGCCGATCACGTAGCCATCGTGATTGCAGGGCACGAACTGCTTGGCGCGGTTCGGGACAAATCCTTTGAAGGTGTTGAAACCGACCGACTGCAGCAGTCGCAGCGCATCCGGTCCGTCCACGTACATGTCGGTCATGTGGAACGACTGGTTGAACAGCACGCAGCTGTGCTGCCAGGCCTGCTGCTCGTCGCGCCAATTGGAGAACTCCGCCGGCACCACCGGGTACACGTACGGACCGCTTTGTGAATTGCGCAGCAGCTTGACCGGATTACCGGAGGCGCGCACCAGGCTTTCCAGGTTGGTTGCCGTCACTATCGCACCACCGCCAGCACCGCTTTGGCTGTCCGCTGAACGCCTTGCAGACCTGGCAGGTTCAGGCTGTCCTTCACTGGATTGACATGTTCGCGCATCAATCCCTCGACGCGGGCCCCTTCTCCGTTCTCAAGCGCATCGACGATGTAGTGGTGCTGCCGATGGCCGTACATCAGGCGCCGATACATCAGATCGAGACTGGTCTTGTCGAACGCCACCGCATGTGGCGCCGCGAACGGAATCCTGGCGATGCGCTCGAGCGCCTGCTCGATCATCGCGCTGCCCGCCTCCTCAACGATCAGGCGATGCAGGCGGCCGTTCATCTCGGCATACAGGGCCTCATCGCTCTCCTCGAGCCGGCCCTTGGTAAAGATCCGATCGCCATCGATCAGAGTCTGGCGCAGCGCCGCGATCAAGGTGCGCGGCGCGCCCCGCTCGGCGACCCGCCGCGCGGCCAGCCCTTCCAATACACCGCGCACATCGAGCGCGTCGAAGATGTCCTGGGTGCTGAATCCGCGCACGATGTAACCGCGGGTCTCGTGCTCGGCCAGCAGACCCTCCTGGGCCAGAACCGGCAGCGCCTGGCGCACCGGCGTACGCGACATGCCGAGCATCTCGGCCAGCGGCGCTTCCGCCAGCCGTCGCCCCGAAGTCAACTGACCGCGCAGGATCATCTCGCGGATGCGCACCAGAGCACGCGTTTGCTGGGTATTCATGCCGCCGGAAGGATTTTTCTGTAAGACCAGCCCCTCGCGATCGATTGTTCACATCGGGATCCCGAATGTCAACACGGCCCCCAGCGGCATTGGCGCTTATCTGTGAAATATCCGAGAAAAAGCGCCGTGGCGTCCCCAGGACGCTTGGCGGACAAGCTGGATTTGCCTGTTTGGGATCCCATCCCGGAGCGAAGGGATACAATAGCGCGCCGGTTGCGCCACGGCCGGTGATGCCCTGCCACCATCGCGGCGGCGAAGCCTGAGGGGGTCTATGGACGATATAGCCAAATCGGCCGGTTTTCCGAAGCCCAGTTCGTTGCGGGTGCTGCCGGGCACGGAAGACGCCCAGGCCGCCTACCCCTACTACATGCAATTCACCGCCGCCGACGATGAGCGCTTCTGGTTCTATAACTCCATGCACTTCCCCGAACCGATGTCGGCCTTCGACATGGTGACGGCCGAAGCGGCCTACTGCGCCCTCGGGGCCTCGAACACCCGGGTGCACTGCCTGCCAACCACGCTGGGCATCGACTATCGCATCCTCAATGGCCGGGTCTACATCGGCGGTAATGCGGTCACCGATCCGGCCGAGATCGCGCGCCGCACCAATGAATTCCAACAGCGAGCGTTCTATTACTACGACAACTGGGAACGCCTGTACGCGCAGTGGCGCGAGAAGATGCTGGCGCTGATCAAAGAGTCGCAGGCCCTGCCCAAGGCGACGCTGCCGGAGTTCGAGCCGCTCGCGCACGTGCACGCCGGGCGCGGCATCGCTTCCAATCACGACCTGATCCACACCTACTGGCGCACGCTCGAGGGCTACTACCGAATGTGGCACCACCACTTCGAGTTTCTGCTGCTCGGTTACGGTGCATATATGACGTTCTTCGCCTTCTGCAAGAAGGCGTTTCCAGAGATCGCCGACCAGACCGTGGCGCGCATGGTGGCGGGCATCGACGCCGAGATCTTCCGGCCCGACGAGGAGGTACGGCGGCTGGCGCGCCGCGCGGTGGATCTGGGTGTGGACAGCGTGTTTCAGGAGGGACGCTCGGCCGATACGATCATGCAGTCGCTGCAGCAGTCGGGGCAGCCCGGAGCCGAGTGGTTGGCCGAGCTGGAGCGCTCACGCGATCCGTGGTTCAACATCAACGTCGGTGACGGGTTCTATCACTACCACCGCTCGTGGAACGATGACCTGTCGATGCCGTTTGCCGGTATTCCCGGGTACATCGCCCTCGTCAAGGCGGGTGACTCGCTGGTCCGACCGGTCGAAAAGCTGCAGGCCGAGCGCCGGGCGCTGATCGCGGGCTATCGCGACTTGCTCAGCTCGGACGACGACCGCGCCGCCTATGACCAAATGATCACGCTTGCGCACCGGGTGTTTCCATATGTAGAAGGGCATAAGTTCTACTGCGAGCATTGGTATACCAATCTGTTCTTCAACAAGATCCGGGACTTCGGCGCCTTGCTCGCCCAGCACGGCTTCTTTAAGGACGAGGCCGACGTGTTTCAGCTGACGCACTTCGAGCTCGAAGCCGCCATCATTGATCTGAGTACCGCGTGGTCGTCCGGCTCCGAACCGCGCGGCCCGACACACTGGCCGAAGATCGTGGCCGAACGCCGCACCGCTCTGGCCCGCTGGGCCAAAGAGGCGACCCCACCGGCGCTCGGCCCGGTGCCCGACATCATCGATGATCCGGCGATCGTCATGCTGTGGGGAATCACGCGCGAGAACCTCGACACCTGGCTGCATGCCGACAGCCAGGCAGCTAGCAACGAGATCAAGGGCTTCGCCGCCTCGAGCGGCGTGGTCGAGGGACCGGCCTGCATCGTGAAGTCGGTCGAGGAGATCGGCCGACTCAAGCGCGGCGACATCCTGGTGTGTCAGGTCACCAACCCGAGCTGGGCACCGGTATTCCAGAAGATCCTGGCCGCGGTGTCGGACATCGGCGGCTCCATGAGCCACGCCGCGATCGTGGCACGCGAGTTCGGCTTGCCGGCCGTGGTCGGCACCGGTACGGCGACCTCGCGCATCAAGGATGGTCAGCGCATCCGGGTCGACGGCGGCCGCGGCATCGTCACCATCCTGCCATAGCATCGATGCCACGCTCCCGGCACGGCGGCGGCCGGTCGCTGCCTCCGATTCAAGGGCTGGTGTTCGACGTCGACGGCACGCTGCTGCTGAGTGACCGCTCGCTGGGCGGTTACGAGCTGCTGCCCGGTGCGATCGAAACGCTCTCGGCCCTGCGCCAGCAGGGCTTTCCATTCGTGCTGCTGACCAACGGCAGCGCCTACGCACCCGGGGACCAGGCGGCAAAAATGCGCGCGATCGGCCTGCCGGTCGATGACGCGCAGATGATCACGCCATCGAGCGTCACCGCCGATCACATGCGCCGCACCGGCATCGCCAGCGCGCTGGTGCTCGGGGTGCGCGGGGTGGGCCAGGCGTTGCTGGAGGCCGGCATCGAGACGCGTTACAACGGCGAGCCCCGCGCCACCGAGGTCGATGCCGTTTACGTCGGCTGGCACCCACAGTGCGGCATGCCGGACATCGAGGCGGCCGCGCGCGCACTCTGGGCCGGTGCCAAGCTCTACGTCGGTTCTAACACCCCGTTCTTTGCCACCAAGCAGGGTCGCACCATCGGTTATTCGTACACGATCGTGCGGGCGATCCGCGGACTGGCGAACGTGCCGATGATCGTGACGGGCAAGCCCTCGCAGCATGCGCTGCGCTTTGCGGCCAAGGCGCTCGGCCTGCCCGCTCGCCACATCGCCGTGGTCGGAGACGATCCGACGGTGGAGACCATCATGGCGCGCCGCGGCGGTGCGGTGGCGCTCGGGGTCACCACCGGCATCACCAGCCGCGAACAGTGGGCGCGCCTGACCTCGACGCGGCGGCCGCACCGCGTGCTCGGCGGATTGCCCGAGGTGCTCCGATTTACCGGCGCCCGCAGTCGATCACGCCGTCGGCCTAGGCCTGCGCCACGGCGGCCTCGGTAGTCAGCTCGATCGGCTGTTCGTCCGGCAGTCGCGGTGGCACGTACGGCAGCACTTCCAGCAGCTCGCCGGCGGCCAGGCGCTGCTGCGTGTGGCGCCAGAAGGTGGGCTCATACAGCTCGGCGTGCGCCGCAAGATAGGCCGCGCGCACCGCGCCCGACATACCCAGGAAACTCAACAGCGTCTCCGGAAATACATCGCGATCGCCGACGAAGAACCACGGCTCGGCGCTCATCTCCTCTTCTTCGCTCTGCGGACGCGGCAGGTCGCGGAATTGGCATTCCGACACCCGGCACAACTCATCGTAGTCGTAGAACACCACGCGTCCGTGGCGCGTGACGCCGAAATTCTTCAACAGCAGATCGCCGGGGAATACGTCGGTGCAGGCCAGGTCGCGGATCGCGCGCCCATAGTCAACCGCGGCGCGCTGCGCCGCCGCTTCCGGCGCGTTGCGCAGGTAGACATCCAGCGGAGTTACGCGTCGTTCGACGTAGACGTGGTCGAAGATGAGGTCATCGCCCGCCACGTGCACGCTCTCGCCAGCGTCGGCGCGAAGTTCGTCCAGTAGCGGCACGGAGAATCGAGCCATCGGGAAGCGCAGGCGGCGAAACTCCTGTGCATCGATAAGTCGGCCGGCGCGGTCGTGCCGGAAGACGAAGCTGTACTTCGCCATGACATCCTTTTTGGATACACTTTTCACCTCCGCAATCCGGTCGCGGATCACCTTGAAGACCACGTCGTACGAGGGCAGCGTGAAGCAGATCATCACCAGTCCGCGCTGACCAGGGGCCGTGACGAACTGATCGGCGCTGGTGGACAGGTGGCGGAACAGGCTGCGATAGCGTTCGGTCTTGCCTTGCTTGGCGCGACCGAGCACCGTGAACAGTTCACCGGGTGGCTTCTTCGGCAGCAGCTCCTTGAGAAATGCCACGGTATCGGCAACCTGTTCCAGGTCGGCGTGAAAATAAGACCGCGCGAACCCGAACAGAATGCTGATCTCGTCCTCGGTCAGCATCGTGGTATCCACCACGACGCCCGATTCGGTGTTGCGCAGGGCAATCGCTACCGGCGTGGTCGACTTGCGGCCCACCATGCGGCCGATCAGATAGGCGCGCGTGGACTGGTAGAACACGGCATCGACGAATTCGAGCGAATCAATGTGGCGCAGCTCGCCGCGCTCCCACAGCACTCGCTCCAGCGATGAGGCAATCACCCAGGCGCTGGCGTCGAGGTCAGCCCAGGGCGCGCCCAGCGGCTTCGCTTCGAGCAGTTTTCTTATCAGGGAGGTGAGATCGCCTTGCATGCGAAATACGTGCGTGACGCGCTCGGGCTTGGCGACCGCCAGTGGATTGAGGTCGGTGGCGACGAATTCGATGTCCGGCGACACACCGACGGTACCAAACAGCTGGCGGGTCACCGAGCTGAAGAATGTCTTGCAGTGTTCGCTGTCCGGCAGGCCTTCGATCAGATTGGTGAAGTGGCGCTTGACGTCAGCCCACAGCAGTCGGTCACGCCCGTTGTCCGCGAGCGCCAGCTCCAGCTCCGATACCGTCGACAGCATGAAGCGCTCATATAGCTCAATGCGTGCCACCGCATCCTGCTGCATGCCGATCCAGTCCTGCGCCGCGAAGCGCTCGGCCGCGCGCCGCGTGATCTCGCGGAAGCGCGCGTTGTAGTTCAGGAATGCCTCGACCACCATCTGCGCGCAGCGCATGCCATACAGCGCCGACTCGAACGCGTGCGCTACCGTGCTGGCTCCGGTCTGCGGCCGCGCGGCGGCCGTGATGGTGGTCGAGCCGCTGGCGGGCTCCGGGTACATGAGTCGCATACGTGGTGCGCCGTCTCCGCCGGTCAGGCCGAGCGGAACTGCTGCTCCTCGGTGCTGCCGGTCAGGGCGGTGATCGACGAGGTTCCAGCCGTGATGGTCTGGGTGACATCGTCGAAGTAGCCGGCGCCGACCTCGCGCTGATGCTTGGTGGCGGTGTAGCCCTGCGCCTCGGCTGCGAACTCGGCCTGCTGCAGGGCCACGTAGGCGGTCATCTGGCGGCTCTTGTAGCCCTGCGCCAGCTCGAACATCGAGTAGTTCAGCGCGTGAAATCCGGCCAGCGTGATGAACTGGAACTTGTAGCCCATCGCCGCGAGCTCGCGCTGGAATTTGGCGATCGTGGCATCGTCGAGCTTGCGCTTCCAATTGAATGACGGCGAGCAGTTGTAGGCCAGCATCTTTGCGGGGAACTGCTTATGAATGCCCTCGGCGAAGTACTTGGCCTCGGCCAGATCGGGGTGTCCGGTTTCGCACCACAGCATGTCTGCGAACGGCGCGTACGCCAGGCCACGGGCAACCGCCTGATCGAAACCGGCGTGCACGTGATGAAAGCCCTCCGCGGTTCGGCCCTTGGCGCCATCAATGAAGCGCCGGTCGCGCTCGTCCACATCGGCGGTCAGCAGCGTGGCCGACTCGGCGTCGGTGCGCGCCACCAGCACGGTCGGCACGTTGCAGATGTCGGCGGCCAGGCGCGCGGCCACCAGCTTGTTGATGCCCTCTTGCGTCGGTACCAGCACTTTGCCACCCATGTGACCGCACTTCTTTGCCGACGACAGCTGGTCCTCGAAGTGCACGCCGGCCGCGCCCGCCTCGATCATGCCCTTCATCAGCTCGAATGCGTTCAGCACCCCGCCGAAGCCGGCCTCGGCATCGGCCACGATCGGCTTGAGCCAGTCGATGCTGTCATTGCCCTCAGCGTGATACAGCTCGTCGGCGCGTCGCAGCGTATTGTTGATCTGCCGGACCACCGACGGCACCGAGTCCGCCGGATACAGCGACTGGTCCGGATACATGTGGCCGGAAAGATTGGCATCGCCCGCGACCTGCCAGCCCGACAGATAGATTGCATCCAGCCCGGCCTTGACCTGCTGCATCGCCTGATTGCCGGTCAGCGCACCGAGCGCATTCACGAACGGTTTTTCATTGAGGTAGCGCCAGAGCTTTTCGGCAGTGATGCGCGCGATCGAGTGCTCGACCGGCACCGTACCGCGCAGACGCACGACATCCTCTGCCGAGTAGCTGCGGGTGATTCCGCGCCAGCGCGGACTGTCCTGCCAGTTGCGCTTGAGATCGTCGGCACTCGGAAGGCTGCGTTGCGGCATCATCGTTTCGTCACTCCTAGTCGTTCAGATCAGGCCAGTAATTCGTATGCGGGCAGGGTCAGAAACTCGTCGAAGGTGTCGCTGTCGACCATCGCGCAGAGCAGGCGCGCTGCGCTCGGGAACACGCCGGCCAGCATGCGCGCGCCGCCTACTTCGTTGTGAATGCGCTCGATCTCCTGTGTCAGCGTGCGATCGAAGCGCTCCAGCGTGATCTGCTGGCCGTCGACTGCGCAGGCCTGGTGCTGGACCCACTGCCACAGTTGCGCCCGGCAGATCTCGGCGGTGGCGACGTCCTCCATCAGGTGATAGATCGGCACGCAGCCGCGGCCGTTGAGCCAGGCCTCGATGTACTGCAGGCCGACGCGGATATTCTGCCGCACGCCGGCGTCGGTGATCTGGCCGTCGGGCACGCGCAGCAGGTCGGCGGCGCTGACCTTCACATCCTCGCGCAGCACGTGCAGCTGGTTCGGTCCCTTCATGACGCTGTCGAATGCGGCCTTGGCGACACTCGCCAGCGCCGGGTGGGCGATCCACGTGCCATCGTGTCCGGCGCGCGCCTCGCGCAGTTTGTCGGCGCGCACCAGCCGCATCGCGGCCTCATTGGCCTGGCGGTCGCTGCGGATCGGGATCTGCGCGGCCATGCCCCCGATCGCATGCGCACCGCGCCGGTGGCAGGTGTGAATCAGTAGCTCCACATACGCCTTCAGAAACGGCGTCTCCATCGTCACCGCATCGCGATCTGGCAGCACCGCGTCACGCCGATTCCGGAATTTGCGGATGAAGCTGAAGATATAGTCCCAGCGCCCGCAGTTGAGACCGGCGACGTGATCGCGCAGCTCGTACAGGATCTCGTCCATCTCGAATGCGGCCAGGATATTTTCAATGAGGACCGTGGCCTTGATGGTGCCGCGTGGAATGGCGAGCTGATCCTGGGCGGCGATGAACACCTCGTTCCACAGGCGCGCCTCCAGGTGGTTCTCGAGCTTGGGCAGATAGAAGTACGGCCCGGTGCCGCGCCGACTCAGGGCTTCGTGATTGTTGGCCAGGTACAGGGCGAAATCGAACAGCGCACCGGCGACCGGTTCGCCATCGACCTGCACGTGTCGCTCCAGCAGATGCCAGCCGCGCGGGCGCACGATCAGTGTCGCGATGCGCTCGTTGAGTACGTAGCTCTCGCCGCTGGCGGCATCCTCGTAACTGAGCGTGCGTCGGGCCGCATCGAACAGATTGATCTGCCCGTGCAGGATGTTGCCCCAGGTCGGCGAGCAGGCGTCCTCGAAGTCGGCCATGAAGGCGCGCACCGGCGCGTTCAGACCGTTGATCAGCATCTTGCGCTCGGCCGGGCCGGTGAGCTCCACCCGGCGATCGATGAGGTCGCCCGGAACCGGGGCGATGCGCCAGTCGCCGGCGCGAATCCCGGCGGTCTCGGGCAGAAAATCCGGCGCTGCCCCGCGATCGATCTCACTCTGCCGGCGGCCTCGCGCCGCCAGCAGTTCCTGCCGCCGCCATTCGAACTGCCGATGCAACTTTCCAAGTAATTCCAATGCCTTGGCGGTTAGCACGTCGTCGCTGCGCGTGATCGGGCGGCGACTAACATCGATCGCCGGCCAGGTCTCCAGATGCTGCAACTGACTGTTCATCGGCTCAGCATACGCGTGAGCGCAGCAATATTTGACTAACAAAACTTCACAGTGTTAATTTCACAAGCCGCATGTCCACGCTCCTCCGCAAGGGCCATTTTCTCGGCGCCAAGCTGCGCAGCATCCGTAAGCGCAACGGGCTGACGCTGGAAGAGCTGTC
>DASXYW010000084.1:0-5826 GCA_036502265.1 Steroidobacteraceae bacterium
ACCAGCGTGAGCAGGCCCAGGAACAGCACCGCCGGAATCGCCTCCGAGACCAGCATCAGGCGCCAGCCGGTGGAATGCAGCCAGGCTTCGTTGCCCTGTGCAGCGATCGCCCAGTTGACAAAGTAGACCAGCAATATGCCGCCCACGATCGATAGCTGATTGAACGACACCAGCCGCCCGCGAATCTGACTCGGTGCGATCTCGGCGATGTATAGCGGCGATAGCATCGAAGCAATGCCGATGCCGACACCGCACAGAATCCGATAGAGGATGAACGGCGTGAGCGCCTTGGGCCCCATGCTGCCAATGGCCCCCAGGCCGAATTCCGGATAGGCCGAACCGACGGCGGAGATGAGGAACAGAGCCCCGGCTATCAGCATGCCGCCCTTGCGGCCGAAGGCATTGGCCACCCAGCCGGCCGCGATCGCACCGAGGATGCAGCCGAACAGCGCACTCGACACGGTCCAGCCGGACAGGCTGCTGCGCGCCGTCTCGGACAGGTGCTGCGGGTCGATGAAGTTTGCGTCGATCGAGCTGACCGCGCCCGAGATCACCGCAGTGTCGTACCCGAATAGCAGCCCGCCCAGTGTCGCGACAAATGTCAGGCCGATCACGAGCGATGAATTGCTGCGCGTCATAGCGTGCCCCCTAAATTCGGCGATTGCGTCTTGCCCGAAAAGACGTCTGGATCTCCCTGGGGCGTCATAGTATGCAATCGCCCGGGCATTCTATGTGTTAGCGCTATCAATTCGCAAGCCCCTGAACCGCCAACGCGCCGCGTGCCTGCGGTGCTAGAGCTTGGCGGAGGATTCCCGTACGACTAGCGAAAAATTGAGGAAGTGCTGCAGCGGTTCGAGCGTGCGGCCCGAGCCGCGCAGCCGGATCTCCTCCAGCAGCAGCTCGATCGCCTTGCGCGCCATCGCCGCCACCGGCTGGCGCACAGTGGTGAGCGCCGGCCAGATCGTAGTCGCCAGCGGCGTGTCATCGAAGCCGACGATGGTGAGATCCTTGGGCACCTCGAGCTGGCGGCGATGCGCCACGGCAATCGCGGCGGCCGCCATGTCATCATTGCTGGCGAAGATCGCGCTCGGGTGCTCGGCCGCGGTCAACAACTCCTCGGCCGCCAGCAGTCCCGAGCGATAACTGAACGTGCCCTGTCTGATCCAGTCGGGGCACGCTTCGATGCCGGCCTCCTTCAGGGCTGCAACGAAGCCCGCATGGCGCTGTGCACTGGCGGTTTGGTTCGCCGCGCCGATGATAAAGCCGATGTTGCGATGCCCGAGCGACAGCAGCAGCCGCGTCATCTCGGAGGCAGCCTCAAAGTCATTGATGCGCACCGACAGCCCCTCGCCGTCCGGGCGCCCGGTGGCTACCGAGATGAATGGAATTCGGGCACTGCGCAGCGCCTCGAGCGCCACACGCGAATCGGACAACGGCGGCGGCAACAAGATGCCGTCGACGCCGTCGCGCAGCAGCTTTTCGATGACGCTGCGCTCGTTGCGCGTACCGCACTTCTCCAGCACGATCTGGCAGCCGGCTTGACTGCTCTGTTCCAGTACGCCGACCAGCAGCTCGTTAAGATAGGCGGCGCTTGGATTGCTGTAGAGCAGGCCGATGTGGACGGTCGAGGCTCGCGCCAGATTGCGGGCCGCCTGATTGGGAGAGTAGCCGAGTTCCTTGATGGCCGCCTGAACGCGCTGGCGCATATCGACCTTGACGTTGGCATCGCCATTCAAGACGCGCGACACCGTCATCGGCGACACGCCGACGTGCTTCGCTACTTCATGCATGGTGACCGCGTTACGGCGCCTTCTAGGCGTTCTCTTCACTGCTTCCCTCTGCAGTTGCCGCCGGCATTGTATCAAATGACACTAGCGGGCCCGGCCCGCCCGGTAGAGCTACTAGTCACCGGCATTGTTCATCAGGGCAAATCGGGTCGGCAGAAAGCGCTCGCTGAATGGCAGGATCGCCGCTCCCACCGCCGGGCATCGTCCGACATCGCAGCGCGGCAAACCGGGCGACCCACGGTATGCGGCCCGCGTAGGCACGCATGCGCTCGTTCAGGCGGCCGACCAGCCGATCCACCAGCACGGCCGGCAGTCGTCCGCCGATCAGGATCGCCTCAGGATTGATCAGACAGTTGATGCGCACCAGCGTGTCTTCCAGTGCCACCGAAGAAGAGTTTATCCACGCATCGACCGTGCGCAGTGCCGGCTCATCGAGCTGCAACAGACCGCGCGGCGAGGACACCCGGTGCCCCTGGAGCGCCAGATTCTCGTACAGCGCCGACAGCGATACGATTTTCTGCAACTGGCGTGCCTTACCACCATCGTCGCGCTGCTGCAGCAGCCCCAGCTCGGCGCTGCGCCCCGCCGCGCCACGAAAATAATGCCCGTCGATCACCAGGCCCCCGCCCAGCGCGGCGGTGATCAGAACATAGAAGAAGCTCTGGTACTGTTGCCCGAGGCCGAACTGCATCTCGCCCATGGCCGCCGCCGCCGCATCGTTTTCCACCAGAATCGGGACCGGCAACGTGGCCGACAGCAACTGCCCCAATTCGACCGACGCCCAGGTTGCATACTCGGACGGCTGCTCCGGCAGACCGGCGCGCTGGATCTCGTCCGGAAACGCCACCCCGAATCCGAGCCGTTTTGGCCGGATCCACGTGTGCATGTGACAGCAGTGGCGTGGCGGTGCGGCGAAAGAACGCCTGCACCATCTCCGGCAGCGCGAAGCGTATTTCGCGCGACGATCGAGCTCGCACGCGTCCAGTGAAATCGACCACCACCAGCGTGATGTGATCGCGGTCGATGTTGAGCCCCATGGAATAGCAGCAGTCCGGGTCGACCACCAGCTTGGTAGCGGGCTGACCGCGCGCCCCGCGTGTGGTGCCCGCTTCCAGGATCAGCCGCAGTTCGAGCAGCCGCCGGGTGATATTGGCGATTGCCGCGGTCGTGAGCCCAGTGGTGAGCGCCAGATCGGCGCGCGCCACCGGCCCGCGCACGCGAATGGCATGCAGCGTGACGCGCTGATTGTGGTCGCCGGCCCGCTCGAGGTTGGTGCCTGAGAGGTTGCGACCGGCGTGTGCTACATGCGGCAGGTCAGCCTTCATTCCACGATTCGCCCCTGGCGGGGCGTCGCCGACTTGGCGATCGACTTTGTTGGTAGCGCTATCATACGATAGGCAATGTCATAGAGCCATCATTCCCGATTGTAGTGGGTTAAGGCACGCGGTTGCGTTGACAGACGCGGTCGCGACGGGCATTAACCGCGATGCATCTGAATCAGCGCAATTACCATGCAACATCGATCCATAGGCTTGATTCTGACAGGCGTGCTCGCGGCAGCGCACGCTGCAGCACAAACACCGCCACTGCTGCACGAGCTGCTACAGGATCACGCGGTACTGCAGCGGGAGCGGCCGATTGCGCTCTGGGGGCAGGCCCGACCCAACGACTCGCTGCGCGTATCCCTCGGCGTTTCGAGCGTCGAGGCGCGCGCCGACGCCGCGGGACTGTGGCGGGCACAGCTGCCCGCGATGGGCGCTGGCGGTCCGTATGAACTGAGCGTGCACGCCAGCTCGGGTTCCACACAGTCGGTGCACGACGTGCTCATCGGCGACGTGTTCCTGTGTTCGGGCCAATCGAACATGGAACTGTCGGTGCTGCGCGCGGGCGACTCGCGCGCCGAGATCGCCAACTCGGCCAACAACGCGATTCGCATGCTCACCATCGCCGAGGCCAGCAGTCCTGCTCCGTCGAGCCATTTCAAGACCGCCGTGGCCTGGCAGATCGCCGGTCCCGACACCGTCGCGGTGTGGTCGGCGGCGTGCTTCTTCTTTGCGCGCGAACTGCAGAAGACGACCCACGCACCGATCGGTTTGCTGCACGCGTCCTGGGGCGGTTCGAACATTCGGCCATGGATGAGTGTCGCAGCGCTGCATGCCAACGGCGGCTATGAGCCGGGACTGAAGATTCTGGCGACCTACGTCACGAACCCGGCCGCGGCCCAGGGTCAGTTCGCGGCGCAGTGGGAACAATGGTGGCGCAGCCGCAGTGGCGATCGCGCCGGGACCGAGCCCTGGAGCGCGCACCCGGCCAGTGCGGCATCGTGGAAGCCAGCGCCTGCGGGGCTGGGGGACTGGCGCTTCTGGGGGGTACCCGGGCTGGAGAACTTTACCGGGCTGATCTGGTATCGGACCCGATTCACGCTCAGCGCGGCGCAGGCAGCCGCCGCCGCGACACTGGCGCTCGGTCCGATCAACCAGATCGATGAAACCTGGCTCAACGGCCGCGCCCTCGGCAACACCTTCGGCTACGGAAGCGAGCGCAGCTATCCGATTCCCGCCGGAATGCTGCGCGCGGGCGTCAATACCCTGGTGGTAAACGTCACCAGCACTTACGGTGGTGGCGGGTTGCTGTCCGGCGGAGCGCCACGCTCGCTGCACCTTGCCACCGGCGAGGCGCTCGCGCTCGAGGGCCCGTGGGAATACCAGACCGCTGCGAGCGCGATCGGTTACCCACCGCGTGCGCCGTGGGAGTCGGTCGGCGGACTAACCACGCTCTACAACGCCATGATTGCGCCGATCGGCTCGTATGCGATCCGTGGCGCCGTGTGGTATCAGGGCGAGTCCAACACCGGCGAGGCGAACACCTATCAAGGCCTGCTTGCTGGCCTGATGGCCGACTGGCGCCGGCAATTCGGCGCTGATCTGCCGTTCCTGGTCGTACAGCTGCCCAACTACGGGCCGCTCTCATCGGCTCCGCAGGAGTCCGACTGGGCCGCACTGCGTGAGGCGCAGCGACTGGCGGTCGCGCACGACGCGCATGCCGCTCTGGCCGTGACCATCGACATCGGCGATCCGCATAATCTGCATCCCACCAACAAGCAGGATGTCGGTCGCCGGCTCGCGCAGGCCGCGCGACACGTCCTCTACGGCGAATCGACCCCGCCCTCAGGGCCGGTCGCGCTAAGCGCACAACGCAGCGGCGCGCGCATTGCGGTCGATTTCGGCGACGTCACAGGCTCGTTGATTGCTTACAGTCACGACGGCCCGATCGCGTTCGAGCTTTGCGGGGCTGACGCGGGCAGCTGCCATTATGTCGAGGCGACACTCGATGGCTCGCGCGTGCTGCTCACGATTCCGAGCGGGCTGATTCCCACGCGGGTACGGTACGGCTGGGCGGACAGTCCGATCTGTACGTTGTACGACCGGTCCGGGCAACCGGCAGGCCCGTTCGAACTCACGATTCGTCAATAAAATCAACCCCAATCCTGTCGCCCGCGAGCGCTGCGACTGGCGGGCGTTGGGGTTCACGCGGGCCGCCTGGAAGCTATAAGCTAGCGCCCCACTAGCGCGCCTGACGCGCACCGATAACGACAGGGAATGAATACCGTCGCGACCGCGCAGCTTCCGGGCAGTTCGCTGGATGAGGATGCCTGGGACGACCTGCTGAGCTACATCGAAGAGCGCCGCGTCATTCCGATCGTTGGACCTGAACTGCTGCAGGTCCAGACCGATCGCGGACCGCGCCTGCTGTACGACTGGCTGGCCGAAAAGCTGGCGGTGCGGCTCAACGTCGACGTCTCGCTACTGCCCAAGCCCTATACGCTCAATGATGTGGTGTGCTGGTTCCAGGGCGCGCGCGGTCGGCGCGAGGAAGCCTACGCGCGGCTGCGCAGCATCCTCAAGGATGCGGCCTTCGAACCCCCGCAGGCGCTGCGGCGGCTGGCGGCCATCCCGGAGTTCGATTTGTTCGTCACCACCACATTCGATCCGCTGCTCGAGCACGCAATCAATCAGGAGCGCTTCGGCGGTGCCGCATC
>DASXYW010000085.1:0-17053 GCA_036502265.1 Steroidobacteraceae bacterium
CAGTCCAGCGGCTTGCGCTCGGCCACGAGCGGTGTCACGACGTGCAGACCCTTGCCACCGGTGGTCTTGCAGAAAGCTGGCAATCCGAGCTGCTCGAGCCGCTCGTGCAGCTCATTGGCGGCGCGCACCACGGCCTCAAAATCCACGTCGGGAGCCGGATCCAGATCGAACACCAACCGTCCGGGTACCTCCGGTGCTCTTGGGGCGCAGTTCCAGGGATGCACTTCCAGCGCCGCGATCTGCACCGCGGCGATCAGACCTTCGATGCGGTCGATGCCGACGTAGGGCTCAGGCTCGCCGCGCACCTTGATCGATTCGAACAGGGCCGACATGCCGCGCGATGCATGGCGCTGAAAGAAGCGCGGACCGTCGATGCCGTCGGGCGCGCGCACCAGCGAGCAAGGGCGCCCTTCGATGTGCGGCATCATCCACTCGCCGATCGCGGCGTAGTAGTGCGCGAATTCCAGCTTGGTTACCGGGCGTTGATCGCCGGCTTTGGGCCACAGCGGCTTGTCGGGCTGCGAGATCGGCACACGCAGTACCTCGTTGGCGCCAGAGCCCGCGGCCGGCCGGCTCACCGCGCGCGATCGGCCGGCACCCGGCGTCAGCGCCGGGGCCTCCTCGCGCACCAGGTCCGAGGGCCGCTCGGCCTGTACCTCGCGCGCTGGTTTGTCGGTCCGCAGGCCCTTGAAGGCTGCCTGCCGGACCATGCCCGAGGCAGTCCAGCCGGCAAATTCGATCTCGGCCACCAGCGTCGGGCGCACCCAGCGCACCCCGGGTTCATTTTCGGGCGATCCGGGACCGGCCGTGAACGGGCTGCGCTCAGTGCCGATCCTCTTGAGGCGTGCCCAAAGCTGCCGCGCGCCTTCCTGACCGAAGCCGGTACCGACGCGACCGACATACACCAGCCGCTTGTCGCGGTGGACGCCGACCAGCAGCGAGCGCGGGGCACCATCGCGAAAACTGTAGCCGCCGATGACCACCTCATGGCCGGCACGGCACTTGCTCTTGCTCCAGTTGCCGACGCGCCCAGAGGTGTAGGGCGCGTCCAGGCGCTTGGAGACGATGCCCTCGAGCGCCATTCGACAGGCCGAGCTCAGCACCGCATCGGCCTTGCCGGCGAAGTCCTCGACGTAACGGATGGCGCCGGAGGAATTGCCGCGCAACAGTTGCCGCAGGCGCGGCTTGCGCTCCGACAGGGCTTTGTCCCGCAGATCCTGACCGTCGCGGTACAGCAGGTCGAAGGCGAAGTACACCAGCTTGTCGGTCTTGCGCTCGGACAAGGCCGCCTGCAGCGCGGCGAAATCCGGCACGCGCGCGGCGTTCAGCGCCACGACTTCACCGTCCAGGATGCAGTCCGGCAGACGCTGGGCCGCGCGCACGATCTCCGGGAATTTGCCCGACCAGTCCAAGCCCTTGCGGGTGCGCAGTGCGGCGGCGCCGGCCTGCACGCGCAGCTGGATCCGATAGCCATCGAACTTGACCTCGTGCACCCACTGCGTGGAGGAAGGCGGCTGCGCCACCAGCGTGGCCAGTTGTGGCTCGATGAACGACGGCATCGTCGGCGCGGCCGGGCGCGCGCTTTTGCGGCGCGCGATCACGCGCGGCGCATGGCTCGGAGCACTGGATGATTGCCACACCGCATCGGCGCGGGTGGCACTGCGGGCGCCGCGCATGAAGGCCGTGGGGGCTTTGCCGCGCCCGGCGGTGATCTGCGTCATGGCGCGTCCCGATGCCACCGAGCGGTCCTCCTGCAGCAGGCTCTCGGCGTGCGCGGCATCTGCGGCCTCGTCGCGGTGCTTGATCAGCAGCCAGTTGGTGCGTTTGCCATCCTCGGCGTCGCGGCGCATGCGCACCAGTACCCAGCCGCCGTGCAGGCGCTGACCGTCGAGCTCGAATTTCAGCTCGCCGGCCTTGAGTGCGCGCTCGGGCGCGACGCCGTTGACGGGCTTCCAATAGCCACGGTCCCAGAGCTGCACCGTTCCGCCGCCATACTGGCCGCGGGGAATGGTGCCTTCAAAATCGCCATAATCGAGCGGATGGTCCTCGACTTCGACCGCGAGACGCTTATCGGCCGGATTGAGTGATGGGCCGCGCGTGACCGCCCAGGACTTGAACACCCCGTCCAGTTCCAGGCGCAGATCGTAGTGCAAGCGCCGGGCGGCATGCTTCTGGATCACGAAGCGCAGCGCCTCGCCATGGGCGCGCGCCACCGATCCTGACGGCTCGCGGGTGCGCCGGAAATCGCGCTTGGAGCGATACACCGACAGTTTATTGCGCGCCACGTCCGATCCTCACTGCATGCCAAGGCCGCAGTCTCGACACGGCCGGCCGGTTGCGTCTGTAGGTCTGGATCCCGCGTTGCGGCTCCGTCACACTGGGTGTAGGCGCCGCGGACTGGCCATGAGCTGGAACCCCGAACAGTACCTGAAATTCTCGCAGCCGCGCTTGCGTCCGGCCCTTGACCTGTTGGCGCGCGTCCCGGCCGACGACCCAGCCAGCGTCTACGATCTGGGCTGCGGAGCCGGCAACGTGACGGCCCTCCTGGCGCAGCGCTGGCCGCGTGCCACCCTGGTCGGCGTGGACAGCTCCGGGTCGATGCTGGCGCAGGCGGCCAAGCTCCTGCCGCAGGTTCGCTGGCTGCAGCAGGGCCTGGCGCAGTGGCAACCGGCCGGCGCCGTGGACGTGATCTATTCGAACGCCGCGCTCCACTGGCTGCCCGATCACGCGCAGCTGCTACCCGCGTTGGTACGCAAGCTCGCGCCCGGTGGGATTCTGGCGGTGCAGATGCCGCGCAACTTTGCCGCGCCCTCGCACGCGTTGATCGCCACGACGGTGCGAGCCGGTCCCTGGCGCAGCAAGCTCGAGCCGCTGCTGCGTCCGGCACCGGTCGCGGAACCGGCCGCCTACCACGCCTGGTTGGCTCCGCTGGCTGCCGGCCTCGACATCTGGGAGAGCGAATATTTGCAGGTACTGAGCGGCAAGGATCCGGTCAAGGAATGGACCAAGGGCAGCTGGCTGACCCAGTTCCTGGAACGCCTGGATCCGACCGAGGGCGCTGCCTTTGAGGCTGACTATGCGCAGCGGCTGCGCGCAGCCTATCCGCCGCTCGCCGACGGCAGCACGCTGCTGCCGTTCCGGCGCCTGTTCATCGTGTTGCGCAAGGCTTGACAGGCGGGGTCCATCGACGCTCCCGGCGGCCTGCGGTATAGTTATTGGCTCCGATCTACACCAACCTTAACAGGGGACATCCAAATGAAAAGGGTTCTTGCCGTGATGGCGTTCGCGGCGCTCGCCGTTCCGTGCCTGGCGTCGGCGGCTCCGTTGAAGAAACTCAAAGTCAACGAAACCACGACCATCAAGGCCTCGCCCGACAAGGTCTGGGACACGATCAAGGACTTCAACGCGATCGACCGCTGGCACCCCGGGATCGCCAAGGACGAGATCGTCAAGGGCGAGAACAACAAGCCCGGCGCGGTACGTCAGCTCACGATCAAGGACGGCCCGCAGCTCAAGGAGCAACTGGTGGCCCACAACGATGCCGGCCGCTCCTATACCTACAAGATCATCGACTCGCCGCTGCCGATTAACCACTACATGTCGACGATCAAGGTGACGGGCAGGAAGGATGGCACCTCGCTGGTGCGCTGGTCCGGCACCTTCACCCGCAAGAACACGTCCGACAATCCGCCGGAAGCCGAGAACGATGAGGCCGCCGTCAAACTGATTACCGGGGTGTATCAGGGTGGCCTTTCCAACCTGAAGAAGATGCTCGAGGGCGGCTGACAGAGCGCCGTTCGCGCACGCGAAGTGCAACGCAGCCGCCGGAAGGGTGAGTCCCTTCCGGCGGTTTGCTATCTGGCGGAGCGTGCCGGCTGCGGCCGATTGCTCATCAGCTGGTCCACCACGGCCGGATCGGCCAGCGTGGAGATGTCTCCGAGCTGATCGGTCTCGTTGGCCGCGATCTTGCGCAGGATGCGGCGCATGATCTTGCCGCTGCGGGTCTTGGGCAGACCGGGCGCCCACTGGATCACATCGGGCGCGGCAAACGGCCCGATCTTCTCGCGCACCACGCCGATCAGAGCGCGGCGCATTTCGTCCGACGGCTGCTGACCCGCCGTGAGCGTGACGTAGCAGTAGATTCCCTGGCCTTTGATGTCGTGTGGGTAGCCCACCACGGCGGACTCGGCGACCGCCGGGTGCGTTCCCAGTGCACTCTCGACCTCGGCCGTGCCGATGCGATGGCCCGAGACGTTGATCACGTCGTCGACCCGACCGGTAATCCAGTAGTAGCCGTCCTCATCGCGCCGCGCACCATCGCCGGTGAAGTAATTGCCCGGGTAGCTCTTGAAATACGTATCGATGAATCGCTGCTGGTCGCGATACACGGTGCGCATCTGCCCCGGCCAGCTGTCGCGCAGCACCAGGTTGCCGCTGCAGACCCCTTCAAGCAGCTTGCCGGCCGCGTCGACGATGCCCGGCACGACGCCGAAGAACGGTCGGGTTGCCGATCCGGCCTTCAGCGTCGTGGCTCCGGGCAGCGGGGCGATCATGATGCCGCCGGTCTCGGTCTGCCACCAGGTGTCCACGATCGGGCAACGGCCATCACCGACCACCCGGTGGTACCACTCCCAGGCTTCCGGATTGATCGGCTCGCCGACGCTGCCGAGCAGACGCAATGAGCGGCGCTGGTGCTGCTTGACCCACTGGTCGCCGTCGGCCATCAGCGCGCGAATCGCGGTCGGCGCCGTATACAGAATCGTCACGCCGTGCTTGTCGCATACGTCCCAGAAGCGGCCCGGATCCGGATACTTCGGCGTGCCTTCGAACATCACCGTGGTGGCGCCGGTGGCCAGTGGACCGTAGAGCACGTAGCTGTGTCCGGTGACCCAGCCGACATCGGCGGTACACCAGTAGATATCCTTATCGTGGTAATCGAACACGTTCTGGAACGTATAGGAGACGTAGACCAGGTAACCGCCCGTGGTATGCAGCACTCCCTTGGGCTTACCGGTGGAGCCGGAGGTATAAAGGATGAACAGCGGGTCCTCGGCACCCATCTCTTCCGGCGCGCAGTCGGTCGAGGCCTTGGCCATCAGCTCCTCGTACGACACGTCGCGGCCCGGCGTGAGCGGCACCTCGGCGCCGGTATGACGCACCAGCACCACGGTCTTCACCGGGCTGTCGGGGCGCAGCTTGATGGCATCATCGACCTTGCGCTTCAGCGCAATGGTATTGCCGCCGCGCCAGGTTTCGTCAGCCGTAATGACGATGCGCGATTCGCAGTCCTCGATTCGGCTGGCGATCGATTCGGGCGAGAAGCCGGCGAATATCACCGAGTGAATGGCGCCGATTCGCGCGCACGCCAGCATTGCCACGGCCGCCTCGGGAATCATCGGCAGGTAGATCGTGACCCGATCACCTTTTCGTACTCCAAGCTCACGCAGTACGTTGGCAAAGCGGCACACGTCGGCGTGCAGCGCTCGGTAGGTTACCGTGCGCGAAGGTCCCGGCCGGTCCGGCTCCCAGATGATTGCGATCTGGTCGCCGCGCGTGGCCAAATGCCGATCGAGGCAATTCTGCGACACGTTGAGTGTGCCGTCCTCGTACCAGCGGATATGGAAGTCTTCCAGGCGATAGGACACGTCCTTCACCTTGGTATAGGGACGCATCCACTGCAGCCGGCGGCCCACTTCGCCCCAGAACCCGCTCGGGTCATTGATGCTGCGGGCGTAGTCCGCCCGATAGCGGGCCTCATTGACGTACGCATGAGCGGCCATCGCGCTCGGCACCGGGTACAGACGTGTACTTGGGTTCACTGCCCCATGATACGACAGCGACCATCCTGCGGCGCCCGCGGCGCTTCGCCCGAATCGCTAGGCGGCTTCGGGCAGCACGGCCTGGCGAACCAGCTCGCGGTGCTGCTGGCAACGGCGCCGACCGACCAGCGAAAAGCCCACATCCGGATCGCAAATGCAGGCCACCAGCACTTGCCGCTCGCGAAACAGCACCACGATCAGCTCGCCCCGCTGCACCATCGTGTCGGCGGTACGCGCATCCAGCCGGTGGCCGGGCTCCTCGCGTGAAAGCAGCCAGCCCTGGGTGTGCACTAGGCGCGCACGCGCTCGAAGTGCAACATCATCATGGCGTGGGGTGCTGACCCTGTCGATCTGCGTGGCGCTCGGCGCCGCGCTGTTCGCCGCGGGCCTGTTCTTCGTGCTGCGACTGGCCGCAGTGCCCTGCAGCGATCAGGCGGCCTCGATCGCCACCGGCGCCGCGTCCGGACGAAAGCGCTTCAGCGCAACCAACGTAAACAAGGCAAACGCCACCAGTACCAGTCCCTGGGTGACCGCAAACGGCGGCTCGCTGCCGGTGGGAGCCAGCGGCTGCAGCAGTGGCAGCTTCTGGAAGGCCTGTACCAAGGCCACAAATACATTGAAGTACAGTGCCAGCAGAGCGCTGAGCACATAGAGCCAGCGCCACGACCCAGCGAGGTGGTAGGAGTAGCGCGCCAGGATCGCCAGTACCAGCAGCAGCAGCGAAATCAGGCCGATCACGTGCGGCGGACCCAAGCGCGCGGAGTGAAATAGAAATCCGGTGACGCTGGTGAGCACGGTGGTCGTCAGAAACAGCCCGGTCCACCCCTCCAGCCGATGCGCACCCCACATGCCGATCATCACGATCAGGCCGGAGAAGATCGCCACGACACTCAGCAGCACGTGCAGCAGCGTGAACGTCGGCACCGACAGACCCAGAATCACGGCAGTGACCTCCGGTATTTTTCTTCACGGGCGTGCGAGGGGCTCACGCGCGACGAGCTATCCTAACTGTTGGGTATGTCGGACAGTGCAAAATAAGGAAGGCATCGCATAATCAAAGCGTTACGAGATGTTATTTATGTCAGTTGTAGCAGGCCGTCGGCGCCTCTTTGTCAGCCGGCGATAGGTGCTATCTCGCGTTGGCTTCGGTGTCGCGCGCATTGCGGCCCGCGTGCCGCGCTGGTATCAACGAGCCGCCCCCATGCACCGATCAACCTGCACCTGGAACCTCGCGCTCTGCGCCAGCCTGTGGCTGCTCGGCCCCCACGCCTCAGCGGTTGCTGGGGCGGCCGAGGCGCCCGATCCCGATGTGGGCCCGATGCTCGAGCCGATCGTGATCAGCGCAACGCGCGTGCCCACCGGCAGCCACGATCTGCCGATGTCGATTGACCTGGTGGACCAGCAACAGATCCGCCAGGGCCAGCTGCTGGTCAATCTGTCTGAGCCGTTGATCGGCGTGCCCGGCGTCAATGCGCAGACTCGGCAGAACTATGCGCAAGATCTGCAGATATCGGTGCGTGGCTTCGGCGCCCGCTCGAGCTTTGGCGTACGCGGCGTGCGCCTGTACGCCGATGGGATTCCGGGCACCATGCCGGACGGGCAGGGACAGTTTTCCAACTTCGATCTTGGTTCGGCCGATCGCGTCGAGGTGCTGCGCGGGCCATTTTCCGCGCTCTACGGCAACTCCTCGGGCGGGGTGATTTCCATCTTCACCCAGGATGCCCCGCGCGGCGAGCGCCTCGATGCCACGGCCGAGTACGGCAGTTTCGGTGCGCGGCGCTTCGCGCTGCGCGAACTACTCGGGCAGCAGGATGGGGTCAACCTGGTTGCGGATGCCTCGCAGTTTGCCACCGACGGCTATCGCCAGCACAGCCGCACGCAGCGCGACCTGTTCAATGTCAAGAGTGTCTGGCACCCGGACGCGCGATCGCAATTCACGCTGGTGTTCAATGCGATCGATCAGCCGCTGTCGCAGGATCCGCTGGGACTGACCGCTGCGCAGCTGGCGGCCAACCGCGAGCAGGCCGGCACTGGGGCGATGACCTACAACACCCGCAAGACGGTGCAGCAGCAGCAGGTTGGCGGCCACTATGAGCGCAAGGTCAGCGCGCACGATGATGTGAGCATGCTGTTGTACGGCGGTGGGCGCGATACCCGCCAGTTTCAGGCCATCCCGATGTCGACCGAGAGCGCTTCGACCCATCCGGGCGGCGTGATTGCGCTGCAGAACCATTACTACGGCGCGGATGCGCACCTTACCGACCACCGCAGTGTGGGTGACACCCCGCTGCAGCTGACCGCCGGTCTTAGCTACGACAGCCTGGACGAGGGTCGGCGCGGGTATCTGAATTTCATCGACGATGAACTGGGCGTCCAGGGCGCGCTGCGCCGGGACGAGACCGACACGGTGTACGACCTGGATCAATATCTGCAGCTGCAATGGGATCCGGCGGCACGCTGGCGGCTGCTGACCGGGTTTCGTCACAGTTTGGTGGATTACGCCTCGGACAATCATCTGGTCGCCGACGCGGCACCCGGACACAGCGGCGTGAGCTACGGCACGGTGAGCCCGGTGGGAGGTGTCACGTTTCGGGCCGGACACGGCCTGAATCTCTATGCCTCGTACGGGCGCGGCTTTGAGACCCCGACGCTCGATGAACTCGCGTATCGCTCCACCGACGGCAGCCTGCCGGGACTGAATTTCGCGCTCAAGGCCGCGCGCAGCGACAATTACGAGATCGGCCTGAAGGAGGCGGCGGCGCATACGCGTGCGTCGCTGGCGGCATTTTTCATTCGCACCGAAGACGAGCTGGCGGTCCAGGCCAATGCCGCCGGCCGCTCGGTGTATCAGAACATTCCGGCCACCCAGCGGCGCGGTGCCGAGGCCGAGCTTCAGAGCCAATGGTGGCACGGCTGGAGCACTCAGCTGTCATACACCTACCTGCAGGCGGTGACGCTGCAGTCCTATATGACGTGCCTTACGGTACCGTGCGTGCCGATGCAGATCATCGCCGGGCATCATCTGCCGGCGGTGCCGGCCGGCACGCTGTACGGCGCGGCCAGCTGGCATGGCACGCCGGCGGACGCCTGGATCACGCTGGAGAGCATCGGCCGGGCGCAGGTCTATGCCAACGACCTCAACAGCCAGGGTGCCGATGGCTACTGGCTATTCGACCTGCGCGCGGGCCTGTCCCAGCACCGCCAGAGCTGGGACTTGAGCGAGAGCCTGCGGGTGGACAACCTGCTCAATCGCCGCTACGTCGGCTCGGTCATCGTCAACGAAACCAATGCACGCTTCTTCGAGGCCGAGCCCGGACGTACGGCCTATCTGATGGTGACCGCCTCGCTGCGCTAGCCGGCCGCGGCGGCTCTCGCTCCCATGCAAATGGTCTGGCAGTTCTTTCTGATGTCATCGCCGCTCTACGGGCTGGTAGCCGGCGGCTATGTCGCGGCACGGCTGCCATGGTGGCATTCGGCGTGGACGCGATACCTTTCGCGCTTCGTGTTCGCCGTGGCATTGCCGGCCATGCTGTTTCATCTGATGAGCCATCGTGCCTCCCTGCCGCCGCTGGCGGGCAGGGTGCTGCTGGTTTATTTCGGCAGCTGCCTGATCGTGTTTCTAATCGGCTGCGTGGTCGGCGCCTGGGCGTTTAAGCTCAATGGCGCTGACCGCTCGGTGTTTGCGCTGGGCGGCATTTTTTCCAATATCGTGTTGACCGGACTGGCCATCACCCGGCAGACCCTGGGAGCGCAGGCAGTCCCGGTGGTCGCGCTGCTGGTGGTGTTCAACGCACTGACGCTATGGTCACTGGTGAGCGTGTCGGTCGAGTGGGCACGCCACGGCTCGTTCAGTTTAAGCGGCTTTGCCAAGACCGGGGCACGCGTGCTCACCAATCCGCTGATCGCCGCCATCATCGCCGGTACGCTATTTGGTCACTTGGGATTCAGCCTGCCATCGCCGTTGGACAGCGCTTTGCGCATCGTCGGGCAGATCTCGGTGCCGGCCGCTCTATTGATGCTCGGCATGGGGCTGGCGGCGTTTCGTCTCAAGCAGCAGTGGCGCGCGAGCCTGGCGGTGTGCGCCCTCAAACTGTTGCTACAGCCTGCAGTGGTGTGGCTGCTGGCGATTGCTCTGCGTCTGCCGGCGCTGGAATTGCGCGCTCTGGTGCTGGTGGCGTCCATGTCGGTCGGCGTCAACGTCTACCTGATGTCGCTGCAGTTCGAGTCGATCCCCGATACCATCGGCAGCAGCATCGTGCTGTCAAATATCTTTGCCGCGTTCACCACGCCGCTGCTGCTGGCGGCGATGCAGGCCGGGGCATGAGCGGCGTGGACCAGGCGCCGGCCGAGCCCAACGCCTGCGAGCCGATGGGCCTCGCGCCCGCGCCGGCCGCCCATCGTCCCGGTATCCGTCCGACAGGGCTGTTGCTCGGCTTGTCGGCTCTCGGCATCGTGTTCGGCGATATCGGCACCAGCCCGCTCTATACCTTCAAGACCGTCCTGACGCTGTCGGGCGCGGGCGTCACTCCGGGAACGGTGGTTGGCCTGCTGTCGCTGATCCTGTGGACGTTGATCCTGGTGACCACGATCAAGTACGTGCTGATCGCCATGAGTGTCGACAACGACGGCGAGGGCGGGATTCTGGCGCTGATGTCGCTGCTGGCGCTGAAGCGCCATCGCCGGCCGGCCATCGTGGCCGTCGGTCTATTCGGCGCGGCACTCATCTATGGGGACGGAGCGATCACGCCGGCGATCTCGGTGCTCTCGGCACTCGAAGGGCTGGACATCGCTGTGCCCGCGTTGCACGCCTACGTGCTGCCGGCCGCGGTTGCGATTCTGGTGGCGCTGTTCGCGTTGCAGCCGACTGGAACCGCGCGCATCGGCAGCGCGTTCGGGCCGGTCATGGCGCTGTGGTTCGTCTCGATCGGGTTGCTGGGCGTGTGGGGCATCGCGCAGTACCCGGCAGTGCTGGCGGCGATCAACCCGCTGCACGGACTGCACTATCTGCTCACGCACGGCTACGCCGGTTTTCTGGTACTGGGTGGCGTATTTCTGTGTGTGACCGGGGCCGAGGCGCTGTACGCGGACATGGGCCACTTCGGGCCGCGGTCGATCCGGCTGGCGTGGTCGGCGGTGGTGTTTCCAAGCCTGCTGCTGAACTACTCCGGCCAGGCGGCGATCGTGCTGGCCGGTGCTCCAATCAGTGACAACATCTTCTTCCGCCTCTGTCCGCAGGCCTGGCAACTGCCGCTAGTCGTCCTGGCGACGCTGGCGACGATAATCGCCAGCCAGTCCATCATCACCGGCGCGTTCTCGATGACGCGCCAGGCAATCCAACTCGGCTGGCTGCCACGTCTTCGCATCAAGCAGACCTCGGAGGTCGGCTACGGGCAGATCTACGTCGGCTCTATCAACTGGATGCTGATGCTGGTGACCGTCGGTCTGGCGTTGTCCTTCGGCAAGTCCGACTACCTGGCCGCCGCCTACGGCATCGCGGTGTCGCTCACGATGCTGATGACCTCGGCGCTGCTGTTCATGGCGATGCGCGAGGTCTGGGGTTTGGGCCCGCTAGCCAGCGGCGCGGTTGCCGCGGTGCTGATGACGGTGGATTTGGCGTTTTTTCTGGCGAACCTGGTCAAGGTCGAGGAGGGCGGCTTCGTGCCGCTGCTGCTCGCTGGCCTCATCTACGGCGTGATGCTGGTTTGGCACCGCGGAACGGCGGCGGTGGCGCGCGCCGCCAGCCAGCGGCTGCTGCCGGTGCCGGAATTTCTGGCGCAGGTCGCGGCGCAGCACATTCCGCGCGTGCCCGGAACCGCCGTATTCATCTCGCGCACCGCGCGCGATACCCCACCGGTGATGCGCTGGCACGTGCAGAAGAACCGCGCCCTGCATCAGAAGCTGTTCGTACTCAAGGTGATCGTTGATTCCATCCCCTGGGTGGATGATGCGCGGCGGCTGCAGGTCAGCCAACTCGGGCCGGATTTCTGGCGCGCAACCGCGCACTATGGGTTCATGGAGCGGCCTGATATCCCACGCTTGCTGCTGCGAACGCCGGCCTTCGGCTGCGCCCTGCAGCTCAACGATGTGACCTATTACCTCGGACATGAAACCATCGTGCCGACCGAGGATGGCACCGGCATGTGGCGTTGGGAGGAGCGCCTGTACGCAGCCATGGCGCGCAACGCGCTGCACGTCAGCGATTTTCTGCGTCTGCCGACCGACGGCGTGGTGGAGATTGGCCGGCAGATCTCGATCTGATGGCTACAGGTTGAGCTCGCTCAGGCCGGCGTGATCATCCGGCCGCCGCCCCAGCGGCCAGAGAAATTTTCGCTCGGAAGGCTGGATCGGCAAATCGTTGATGCTGGCAAATCGGCGCGCCATGTACCCCTGGTCGGTGAACTCCCAGTTTTCGTTGCCATAACTGCGAAACCACTGACCCGAATCGTCGTGCCATTCGTAGGCGAAGCGCACCGCGATCCGATTGCCGGCGCAGGACCACAGTTCCTTGATCAGCCGGTAGTCGAGCTCCCTGGCCCACTTGCGCTGTAGAAACGCTCGCACCTGTTCGCGCCCGACCGGGAATTCGGCGCGATTGCGCCAGCGCGTGTCCTCCGTGTACACCAGCACCACGCGATCCGGATCGCGCGTGTTCCAGGCATCTTCGGCGCCACGCACTTTTTTGGCGGCGCTTTCTGGCGTGAATGGCGGCAGCGGTGGTTTACTTTCCATGACCTTTCTCCTGCGCAACGGGCGCGCATTTGCCGAAGTGTACGAAATCGTAAGATCGCCGAATGCTCGTCATGCGTCCGGTAGCCGAGGCGGCGCTGCAACAGCAGGCCGCGCGGGCGTCAGATCGAGTTGCATGTAGATGAGTTTCGGTCCGGTCTGACGTCGATACGCTCCGCGTTGGCGAAAACCGAGCGAGTGGTACAGGCGCTGTGCGGCGTTCATATCGGGCAGCGTATCGAGCAGCATGCGTCGATAGCCCAGCGCGCGTGCCGCGTCGATCGCCCCTCCAGCCAGAGCGCGTCCGAGGCCTGCGCGCCGTTCGCTCCCGCGTACATACAGACGCTTCATTTCACAGGCCACGCTCGACAGCCGCCGCACCCCGACGCACCCCAGGTAATCAGCATCGCTCAAGGCCAGCAGCAACACACCACCCGGCGGCCCGTACATGCACTCAAGTGCATCGACCTCCGCCGTGAAGCCCTGAAATGTCAGATCGACGCCGAGTTGCTGCGCGTACTCCCCGAACAACACACGGGCCGCCGAGTATTCGGCCTCCGACTGAGCGCGCAGCAGCGATTCATGGCGCATCGCCGTATTCCTGATTGCCATGCAGCATTGCCTTCATTCGACTATAACGATACCCAGCACGCGCTGGGCACCGCCGCGGGGGAACTGCGTCTAAAAAAAGCGGCCGCTGATTGTGACGGATTTCATGTCGGAAAAGTCCGAACGCGCAGTGGGCTTTCTCCGACAATCGAACCGTCTTTGTCTGACAGGCCGTTACCGCAGAACCGATGGCTATTGCACCGTCCGGGGTGCCAACTGACTGCCTCAGCCTGGCAGCGAGCACAATTCATGGAGCCGAAGAAAGGTGAATCGTCCCAGCACGGGTTCCTGGGCGCATTCGGAAGCGGTGCAATAGGCGCATCAGGAGCGGCCGCAATCTCCGACACGGCGCGTATCTCCGCCGCGCGCCGACTGGCCTTCAAGATGCGGCCGCAGCCGCCGCACGCCGATGCCGGGCCGCGGCAGGGCGGTCGCCTGTTCGGGCGCAAAGCCCTGATCGCCGGCGGCATCACCGGTATCGGCCATGCCGTCGCCCAGGCGTTCGCCCGCGAAGGCGCCGATGTCGCGGTCAACTATCTGCCCACCGAGCAAAGCGCGGCGGAGTCGCTGCTGCGTCAGATCCGCCAGGATGGCCGCAAGGCGCTGCCACAACCTGGCGAGCTGCTCGACGAGGAATTCTGCAACCGCCTGGTCGCGCACGCGGCTCATGGTTTGGGTGGGCTGGACATACTGGTGACGGTCGCGGCACATCGGCACAGCATGTCCGACATCGCCGCGATGAGCACCGCGCAGTTCGATGCCAGCTTTCGCTCCAATATCTACGCGATGTTCTGGCTGACCAGGGCGGCCCTGCCGCACATGGGGCCGGGCTCGTCCGTCATCAACACCACGTCGATCGAATCGCCCAATCAGGCCGACCTGCTGCTCGATTATTCGGCCACCAAGGGCGCCATCATGGTGTTCACCAAGAGTCTGGCCAGGCAGCTTGCCAGCCGCGGTATTCGCGTCAATGCCGTGTCGCCGGCGCCGATCTGGATCCCGCGGCCGTTGACCGAAGACGGCAGCGAGGAGGGCGATAGCCCGATGGCTGCCACGGCACCGGCCCCGAGCGCTGCCGACCTCGAGGAATTGGCCTCTACCTGTGTCCTGCTGGCCTCGAATGAATCAAGTTATGCGACCGGCCAGCTCTTTGGCGTAGTCGGCGGCGCTCACGATCGGTAGTCGATAGCCAGACCCGTCCGGCGGTAACCTTTTGGCCCGCGCACGCGAATAATACCGGTGTGGGAACCCGTCAATCGAGGCGGGTCCAGCAAGCCAGGAGTCACGATGTCGTTTGATCGCCCGGACCGTCCCCTGACGCGCCGCCAGATGCTGCTGCGCTCGCTGGCCCTGGCCGGAACGACAACGACCGGCGCAGTGCTGCTGCAGCGCTCCGGAGTTTGGGCCGCTGATGCCCCGAACGAGGTTCAAATCGAAGCCTTCACGCCCGGCGGCCAGAGCCATGGCGTCTCGCTAGTTCCCAAGGTGGTACGCACCGATAATCAGTGGCGCCAGCAGCTCTCGCCGCTGTCGTACGAGGTGACGCGGCACGAGGGCACCGAGCGCGCCTTCTCCGGGGCACTGTGGAACCAGCACGCCGATGGCTTGTACGCCTGCATCTGCTGCCAGACGACGTTATTTGACTCACGCACCAAATTTGAATCCGGCACCGGCTGGCCGAGCTTTTGGCAGCCGATCTCGAAATACAATGTCACCAATTCCTCGGATCACAGCCTGTTCATGCAGCGAACCGCAATATCGTGCCGGCGCTGTGACGCGCATCTGGGGCACGTGTTCGATGACGGCCCGAAACCCACCGGACTGCGTTACTGCATGAATTCAGTCGCGCTGCAATTCGCCGCGCGCGCCTGACGGAGACGAGCCATGTCGAGCAACCACATGTTCCAGCACCCTCAGCGCGCTCGCGCCGCGCTGGTGTGCGCGGCCCTGATGCTCGGGGTCGCGGTAGCGGCGGTGCCGCCGCCCGCGACAAGCGCCGCCGGCGGCGCGGATGGCCTGCAGACGGCAGTGCTGTCCGGTGGCTGCTTCTGGGGCACGCAGGGCGTGTTCGAGCACGTCAAAGGGGTGCATCAGGTGCTGGCCGGCTACGCCGGCGGTGATCAGGCCACGGCGCGCTACGAAATGGTCGGCACCGGCACCACTGGGCATGCCGAGTCGATTCAGATCACCTTCGATTCTGCCGTCATAAGCTACACCGACCTGTTGCAGATCTTCTTCTCGGTCGCACACGATCCGACCGAACTCAATCGTCAGGGTCCGGATACCGGATCCCAGTACCGGTCCGAGATCTTCTATGCCAATCCCGAGCAGCAGAAGATCGCGCTCGATTACATCGCGCAGCTGCAGCAGTCGCACGTATTTCGCTCGGCCATCGTGACGCGCGTCGATCCTCTCAAGGGTTTCTATCCGGCCGAGCACTACCATCAGGATTTTCTGGCACACAACCCGCACTATCCATACATCGTGTACAACGACTTGCCGAAGATCGAGAATTTGAAGAAAGAGTTTCCCCAAGAATTCGTCGACACTCCGGTGCTGGTGGCATCAACGCACTAGGCTGGCTTGGCCAGCGACCGGCGCGTTACCGGTAAGACCGCGCCGGATCAGGCGCACTGGCACGCCAGATCGGGCGTCCATGCTATAAACGGCGCGGGGGAACGCCAATGGACGTACACGAGTATCAAGCAAAGGAATTGCTCTCCGGCTTTGGCGTGCCGATCCAACGCGGATCGGTAGCCTACAGCGCCGATCAGGCCTCATTCGTGGCCTCCGAGCTGGGTGGCTGGCACTGGGCGGTCAAGGCGCAGATCCATTCCGGCGCACGCGGCAAGGCCGGCGGCATCAAGTTGTGTCGCACCTATCACGAGGTGCACGATGCGGCCAAGAGCCTGCTTTCGAAGCGCCTGGTCACCGCTCAGACCGGACCTGAAGGCAAGCTCGTGCAGCGGGTCTACGTCGAGGTGGCCGAGAGCTTCGAGCGCGAGCTGTACTTCGGCATCGTGCTGGACCGCAAGGCCGAGCGCGTGCGCATCATCGCTTCGGCGCAAGGCGGCATGGAGATCGAGGAGCTCGCCCACACTTCACCCGAAGCCATCAAGCAGATCATCGTCGAGCCGGCCGTCGGGTTGCAGGCATTCCAGGCGCGCGAAATCGCCTTCGGTCTGGGTCTGAGCATCAAGCAGGTCAGTCGCGCGGTGACCGCGATTCTGGGAGCCTACCGCGCGTTTCGCGACCTCGATGCCAGCATGGTGGAAATCAACCCGCTGGTAGTCACGGCCGACGACCGGGTGATCGCACTGGATGCCAAGATGTCATTCGACGACAACGCGATGTTCCGGCATCCGGAGGTCGCAGAGATGCGCGATCTGTCGCAGGAGGACCCGCGCGAAGCAGAAGCCTCGCAGGACAATCTGAACTACGTCGGCCTGGAAGGCGACATCGGCTGCATCATCAACGGCGCCGGCCTGGCGATGGCGACCATGGACACCATCAAGTATGCCGGCGGTGAGCCCGCCAATTTTCTGGATGTTGGCGGCGGAGCCTCGCCCGAACGCGTCGCCAAAGCCTTCAAGCTGGTGCTGTCGGACGGCAACGTCAAGGCGATCCTGGTGAACATCTTCGCCGGCATCAATCGGTGCGACTGGGTGGCGCAGGGGGTGATCAAGGCGGTGCGGGAGATGGGCATCAAGGTGCCGCTGGTGGTGCGGCTGGCCGGTACCAACGAACCGGAAGGCCGCCGCATCATCACCGAGAGCGGATTGCCGATCATCAGCGCCGACACTCTGGCCGATGCGGCCCGCAAATCCGTGGCTGCGGCGCGAGGTGCATCGTGAGTATCCTGATCGACGAGACGACGCCGGTCATCATTCAGGGCTTTA
>DASXYW010000086.1:0-29561 GCA_036502265.1 Steroidobacteraceae bacterium
CCAGATAGGGGGTGGAGCCGGGGGTGAAGGCCAATGAGTAGCCCACCACCCACCACAGGATCGACACCAGGCAGGTGATGGCAAAGCTTTGCATCAAGGTGGCCAGCACGTTCTTCTTTCGCACCATGCCGGCGTAGAAGATCGCCAGCCCCGGGATGGTCATCATCAGCACCAGGGCGGTGCTGGTGAGCATCCAGGCGGTGTCCCCGGAGTTGATGTCCGAGAACTTCACCATCGTGGGGGCCGTGGGCGTGGCGGCCGGGGCGGATGCCGCCCCCGCTGCGGAAGGGGCGCTGCCCGCGGGGGTGCCCGGGGCCTCATCGGCCCACGCCCGGCTCACTCCACTGACCAGCACCAGCACCAGCATGCCCATCGCCAGCGCACCCAGCAGGGCTCGCGCGCCGGGCCGTTGGTGTTTCCTTAACTTCAAATCAATATGCATGACTTGCAACTCCCTCTTCTTTTGGAAATGTCATCGTTCTCTCGATCGCGCCGCTGATTTGCCCGCAGCAGTTTCAAAACTTGTAGATGGCTTCAACCCAGCCCTGGTAGGTCTTCGGCACCAGTTGAGCCCCCGCGACCGAATCCGGGTCGTCGTAGCGTCCCTCGATGCGGATCTCGACGTTCTTGATCGGGTCGTAACCGAACGTCACAGTGATTTCCTTCAGTTTCTGATCCAGGCCGACGAAGCTTGGATCGAAGTTCTTGGTTAGATAACCATCGGAGTCATCGAAATACTCCAGCCGCAACGATGTGCGCCATTGATCGTTGATGGCGTAGTTGCCATACGCGGCCACACCCCACCAATCGGCGTGCGGCGATTGCGAAGTACTCTGCACATCGCCGTAGTCCACGCTGGCGACCAGGCTCAACGCCGACGTCGCATTCCAGGTCAGCACCGTGTCGAACAGACCGATGTTGGCCTTGATCGCGCCGGCCGGGCCGACGTAATTGCTGCTGTCGCGCCCGTAATAACCCTGCAAAGTCCAAGACAGCGCCTTGGACGGGGTGAATGCCACGCCGGCCTCGACCGTTTTGTCCGATCCGTCGGAGGTGTCCTGGCTGTTGGTCCAGCCATTGTTCAGTCCGAGGATAATGCTCACCTGATCGCTGGCTGCCCACGTGGCTCGAATTCCGGTGTGAGTCACCGGTTCGAACGCAAACAGGATCGAACGGGTGGTGTTGGTGTTACCGATAGGCGCGGCGACCTCAGCACCGGCGAGCGTCGCCATCTTGCCCAGTTGCAACGTGAGCGGACCACCGATGTACTGCACAAAGGCCTGCAGCAGATAGAACTGCGTCGAAGTGGCACCCTGCCCCGGGGGGATGCTGGCGAACCCGGTTGCCACATAAGGGCTCTGCCCGGCGATGACGTTGACCAGCGCGCCAAATCCGGACGTTGGTTGCGACGCCAGCGTGAATGCGGCCTGTTGCAGCGCGAAGCTGTTGTAGTCCCTGCTGGAAGTGTTGTCGTGCTGGTACGTGTAGGTACCATCGACGTAGCCGGTGAAGGTAATGCCCGAACCAGTCAAAATATCGCCGATCATCGGCCCGGTGTATTTGGGCGGTGTCGCAGCCACATCGGCAGCCGGAGCGGCCGCGGGGACACCTGCTGCCGGCGGTGCCTCATCGGCGACTGCCACGGCGATCGCGGCCATCATGGTGACTGCGAGGACTCGCGCTCTGGTCCGAATTTTGCGCATGCGTGCGCCTCCCTTTAGGCAATTGATGTTGTTGACCCTGCGGACATCGGGAATGCACGCCATGTGCCAGTGCCGCAGATCGGACCGCTGCGTGGCCCGATCATCATGCCGAAGGCTCTTTAGCTAGGCTGGCTAGCCGCTTGAATTGATCTAGGTTCTAACAGTCGAGCTGCAACTTTTCGGCGCGCTTCTTTGTCGACTCGATGCACTCACCGAAAGCGGCGCATCCCGCGGGACGCCGTCCCTTGAGCACTGTTTTGGGTCACCCGGCCCGCGTTGGGGCTCTATTAGTGCAGTGCCCGCAGTTGCGCGACAGCTGGAGAGGTCAGTGACCGTCGGTGGCGCGGCGGCCGCGCCGCGCCCGCCGCTCATTCGTCAAGTTGGCCTGTGTATGCCGCGACAGCGCATCCTGAAACAACTCGCTCTCGCTCGCGCGCCGCGGACCGGTGCGTCGATCGCTGTAATGCTTGTAGCGGCAGCGGCAGGTCTTCGGTTGCGTGCAGCCCTGCAGCGGCAGTGGCGGCGCCTGCCTCGACAGGAAACGTGTCTCGCGCAGGAACACTGACGCGCGGCAACACAAAACACCGGTGTTGATCCCAACGGCGTGCCACGGATTGGTCACCTGCACGTGCTCGACGCGCGCTCGAGCACCATCGTCCGTGAGCCGCCCCACAGCGCCGCCGCGCGAGAGCCAGGAAAATAGATCTCTTATCGCCACGAGCCCGCCTTCTGATATCGGCAGTGCAACAGGATGTCCCCTCGCAGGCGACTATACTCGCACCTGCAGCAGGATTTACTCCGGCGTGAATTCAGCGCTTGCGCTCGTCGCGTGCGCGCCACGACGGTACCCAGCGGGGACCGAATCGTGTACCGTTTCGAGGCCTTGACCGGGCGCACCTGCGACGTTGCCACGACCTAAAGAGGTGCTGGACCCACGAATCTCCCGTTTCTTTACATAAATACAACCCGTTGGCGTCCATATGGGACGCGGCGTCGAGGCAGTGTGCGCACGGCGCCGCCAGGGGTAGGATGATCCCGACACGGCAGCGGGTTTCGATGCCGCTATTGCTCTGGCACGACATCGCTATTGTGTTTCGATGACTGCCACCGCAGAAGCCGACCCGCTGGCGATCGATGATTCGGAGGACTCACTGCGTGCGCTGTTGAGTTCCATGCTCAGCGGCAGATACCGCGAGGATCTGTACCTTAGACATGTCTATAAGCTCTGCCACGATGAACCAGAGTCCGCACCAACCCTGCTGGGACTGATCGACCGCTACTATCGTCTCGGCCGCATGCCGGACGATCAATATCAGAAAATCAAGGAAAGGATCGAGCAGGCAATGGGCACGCGGCCTCCGGCAGAAGACTTCGAGCACGAGGATCTCGACCGTGGCGACTACCCGGCCGACGAGGACGAGTCCGAGGAGCTGATCACCCGCGAGCTGGCGGCACGGCAGGAGCCGCTGTCCAAGCCGCAGGAGCCTCGGCAGTTCGCTCGCTCGACGCTGCGACCCGTCCCCACGCCGGCCCAACAACCCGCTTCGGGCGCCGCCGCCGCACCGGCCGACGGCGCTGCCGCGGCGCCACCAAAAAAGGACCCGGCAGCGCCGGCCCCGGCGGCCTCGGCGGCCCCGCCGCCGCCTTCAGCCGCCGGAAAGCGCGACCGAAGCGCATCCGGCGCCCCGCCTTCCTCCGGGATGGCTGCACCGACCCCGTTCGCGATCGGCACCATTCTGCGGGGACGGTATGAGCTGTTGCAGCTGCTCGGCCGCGGCGGCATGGCGTCAGTTTACAAAGCGCGGGATAGATATCGCACCAGCCTCGGGGTGGCCGACTGTTTCGTCGCCATCAAGATCGTGCAGCCACATCCCTCGCGTCCGGGCAGCGTAGAGGCACTGGGCCGCGAGTTTCATAACGCCCAACGGCTGTCGCACCCGAACGTGGTCAATGTCCACGACATCGACCGCGAGGGCGACGCGCGCTTCTATTCCATGGAATACCTGGACGGCGAGCGGCTCGGACAGTTGCTCACGCGTGCCGGCGACCGCCTGCCGCGACGCTACGCACTGGCCATCATTCGCGACGTCGGCGCGGCGATCGCCCACGCCCACTCGCGTGGCGTGGTGCATTCCGACGTCAAGCCGAACAATGTCATGGTCACGCGCGAAGGTCACGTGCGCGTGCTGGACTTCGGCAGTGGCATCGTGCGCCCGGGCGAACCCTGGATCTCCGAAATGTCACCCGGCGGCAGCTACCGGCAGGCGACGCCGGCGTACGCCAGCTGCGAGCAGCTGCAGGGCTGGGTCGCCGATCCGCGCGACGACATCTATGCGCTGGCCTGTCTGGCATATCAGCTGCTCGCCGGCCGCCACCCGTTCGAGCAGCGCTCGGCACTGGTGGCGCGTGGGCGCCGGCTGCGCCCGCGCCGACCGCCCGGCATGCGCGGCGACAACTGGCGCGCGTTGCGTCGCGGCCTGTCCTGGAGTCGCGAACAGCGCAACATGACGATGGAGAAATGGCTCGAGCAACTCGGCATGTCCGATGCCGCCGAGAGCTTGCCGCCGCTGGCGCGGCTGACGGGAGCGCCGCCGCCCAGCGTCTGGCCGCAGCGTCTGGCGACAGCCGCGATCGTGCTGTGCAGTCTTGGACTCGCAGCGCTGGCGATCAGCCGTCTGTCTGGCACCAATCTCGACGCCCTAACCGGCGGTCTGAGCAACGCCTGGAATGGCGTCTGGCAGCAGATCGATGCCATCACCACTCCGGTCGCTCCAATCGCCAGCGACCCGGCCACCCTCGGGGCCGCGCCGCGCGATACGCCGACGAGCGCGACGCTACCCGCTGCGCCCGCCGCCCCGGCGGCCGTTAAGCCCGTACCGGCCGCAGTCAGCGCCAGTCCGCCGCTGTCGGCGCATGCCAAACCCGCTCATGCGGCCCATGGCGCTGGCGCGATGCTCGCCTCGGCCGCGGCCTCCAGTGGCGAGCAGGACCCAGTGGCCGCATCGTTCAAGGCCGTCCCGGAGCCCAGGTCAACCGTCGCGGCGGCCGCCGGCCCGCCGCACGTCGAATTTGACGCCCCCAGCTATGCGGTGCTGTCGAGCGATCCGGCGGCGCGCGTAACGCTGCGGCGCGCCGCGGGCAGCAACAACGACAACGATCTGAGCTTCAACTGGTGGACCGAGCCGGCAACTGCCGAGCCCGACGTGGACTATGCCGCGATGGGCCGACGCACCGATACCATCCCTGCCGGCAGCGACAAAGTCACGGTCTACGTGCCAATCATCTCCAATCCGCTGCGCCAGCACATGAGCCAGTTCTACGTAGCGGTCGGGGATCCGCAGCAGAACCCGGGCGGCCCGGCGCGCGAGCGCGTGCCCGTCACGATCGATCGGGGCGACTGAACACGCTGCACTGACGGGATCGCGCGCGCCGATGCCATGGCCAGCGCTCAAAGCCCCCGATATAATTTTTATTTCACCCGCGGAGCACTGCCATGGCCAAGCACGTCGTGGTGCGCGATATCGCGCGATCTGAGCCTGCCGAACTCCAAGCACTCGCCGGCTATGGCGTCGCCACGGTGCATGAAGCGCAGGGGCGCAGCGGTCTGTTCGAATCCTACCTGCGGCCGATCTATCGCCCGGTCAGCATTGCCGGTAGCGCCGTCACGGTCCTGGTACCTCCGGGCGACAACTGGATGCTGCACGTCGCGATCGAAGTCTGCCGGCCCGGCGATGTGCTGGTGGTCGCAACCACATCCAGCTGCGAGGACGGCTACTTCGGCGATCTGCTGGCTACCTCGTGCGTCGCGCGTGGCGTCAAGGGCCTGATCATCGATGCCGGTGTACGCGACGTCGCCACGCTGACGCAAATGGCATTTCCGGTCTGGAGCAAGGCGATCTATGCGCAAGGCACCGTCAAGGCCACGCTCGGCGCGGTCAATGTCCCGGTGGTGTGCGCCGGGGCGCAGGTCGATCCCGGCGATGCCATCGTCGCCGACGACGACGGCGTCGTGGCGGTTCATCGCGCGCAGGTGAAGGCCACGGTGCAGGCGGCGGCCGCCCGCATCGCCAGTGAGGAGGACAAGCGCAAGCGACTCGCCGCCGGCGAGCTTGGCTTGGACATCTATCAGATGCGCGAGCGCCTCAAGGCCCTGGGCCTCCAGTACCGTTGAGAGTAGGAAAGTAGCCCGAAATCATGGCCGGCCGACAGACAGCGATTCCCTGCACGCTCATGCGCGGCGGCACCTCCAAGGGGCCGTTTTTCCTGGCGTCCGATTTGCCGGCCGATGCAGCGCTGCGCGAGCGCGTACTGCTGGCCGTCATGGGGTCGCCCGACCCGCGCCAGATCGACGGTCTCGGAGGTGCTGAGCCGCTCACCAGCAAGGTAGCGATTGTCTCGCGCTCACAGCATGAAGGCGTCGACGTGGACTACTTGTTCGCGCAGGTACTGATCGAGAAGCCGATGGTCGACGTCAGTCCCAACTGCGGCAACATGCTGGCCGGCGTGGGACCATTCGCGATCGAGCGTGGCCTGGTGGCAGCGCGCGATCCGGAAACCAGGGTATCGATCTACATGGTCAACACCGGTAATCGCGCCTTGGCGACCGTGCCCACACCCGGCGGAGAGGTGCGCTACGACGGTGACGCTGCCATCGCCGGGGTACCGGGGACCGCTGCCCCGATCAGCGTCGACTTCCTCGATACCGCCGGCTCGGTCTGCGATTCATTGCTGCCCAGCAAGCGGGCCCGCGATCGCATAGGCGATATCGATGTGACCTGCATTGACAATGGCATGCCGGTGGTGGTGCTTGCGGCCAGCGCGCTCGGCAAGACCGGCTACGAACTGCCCAAGGACCTCGATGCGGATCGTGACTTCAAGGCACGGCTGGAGAAGTTGCGCCTCGCAGCCGCTCATCTCATGGGACTGGGTGATGTCACCGCGAAGGTCGTGCCGAAGATGACGCTGATCGCTCCGGCCCGCGCCGGCGGTCACGTTTGCACCCGGACCTTCATTCCGCACCGCTGCCATGCGGCCATCGGCGTGCTGGGCGCGGTCAGTGTTGCGACCGCCTGCGTGATGCCGGGATCGGTGGCCGAAGGCATCGCCACGGTACCGGGCGGCTCCCCAAGGCTGATGTCGGTAGAACATCCGAGCGGCGAATTTACCGTGGCGCTGGAGGTGACCGGCAGCGGGACCGATTTCACCGTCGGTCGCTCCGGCATCCTGCGCACCGCGCGCGCTTTGATGCGCGGCGAAGCCCTGGTGCCGCGCGCGCTCTGGCCCGGCCCCTGACGAGTTCGCCGCCCTAGCGGCCCATCGACTTCAGCAATCCATCCAGCCGCGGAAATACGCGCCGCGCGTTACCGCTGTAGACGCGCTCGCGATCGGACCGGTCGAGTTGCAGCGCATCCACGTAGCGCCGGGTGTCATCGTAGTGATGGCCGCTGCGAGGATCGATGCCGCGCACTGCCCCCACCATCTCCGAGCCGAACAAAATATTGTCCGCCGGCACCACCTTGAACAGCAGCTCGATGCCGGGCAGGTGGTAGACGCAGGTGTCGAAGAAAACATTTGTTAGCAGCTGCTCGAGCGGCGGTCGTTTCAGATCCTGCGCCAGACCGCGATAGCGACCCCAGTGATACGGCACCGCTCCGCCCCCGTGCGGAATGATAAAGCGCAATGTCGGAAAATCCTTGAACAGATCGGCGGTCAGAAATTGCATGAATGCCGTGGTATCGGCATTCAGATAATGCGCGCCGGTGGCGTGGAAATTGGGGTTGCACGAGGCGCTCACGTGCACCATTGCCGGCACGTCCAGCTCCACCATTTTTTCGTACAGCGGATACCACTGCCGGTCGGTCAGCGGCGGCGAGTTCCAGTGGCCACCGGAGGGGTCGGGATTCAAGTTGCAGCCAACGAAGCCGAGCTCGCGCACGCAACGCGTAAGCTCGGCCGCACTGTGCTGCGGCGCCACGCCGGGGGATTGCGGCAGCTGACAGACGCCAGCGAAATTCTCCGGATACAGCCGGCACACCCGATGGATTAAATCGTTGCACACCCGGCTCCACTGCAGACTGACCGCCTCATTGCCCACGTGATGCGCCATCGCCGAGGCGCGCGGCGAAAAGATGGTCAGGTCGCTGCCGCGCTCGCGCTGCTGTTTGAGTTGCGCCTTCTCCAACGTCTCACGGATTGCGTCATCACTGATGTGCGGCGCGGCGATCGCGCTCAGGTCGCCCGAACCCTTAAGCGCGGACAGCTGCGCGTCGCGAAAGGCCTGCAGTTCTGGCGGTGCGGTGGTGTAGTGGCCGTGACAGTCGATGATCATGGCCCGATTGTCACACAGTCGGCTACGGGATAAACACCCAGTCGCGATCTATCACGCCGGCGTTGCGCAGCTGACTGATGATCTGCTCGGCCGCCTGCTCGGCGCTCACACGCGCGGTGTCGATGCGGATCTCGGGTGCCTCAGGCGGTTCGTATGGAGAATCGATGCCGGTGAAATTGCGGATCTTGCCGGCGCGCGCCTTGCGATACAGGCCTTTGGGATCGCGTGCCTCGGCGACCGCTAACGCCGTATCGATGAAGATCTCGAAGAACTCTCCGGGCCCGAGCAGCGAGCGCGCCAACTGGCGCTCGGAGCGAAACGGCGAGATGAACGATACCAGCACGATCAGTCCGGCGTCGGTCATCAGCCGAGCCACTTCGGCAACTCGCCGGATGTTTTCAACCCGGTCGGCGTCGGTGAAGCCCAGATCGCGATTTAGGCCATGGCGCACGTTGTCACCGTCGAGCAGATAGGTGTGGCGTCCCATGCCGAATAGTTTCTTCTCCACCAGATTGGCGACAGTCGACTTGCCGGCGCCGGACAGGCCGGTAAACCACAATACGCAGGCCTTCTGATTCTTCAACACCGAGCGATTGGCGCGGTCGACGTCGAGCGCCTGCCAGTGCACGTTCTCCGAGGGCTGCAACGCCGCCTGCAGCATACCGGCGCCCACCGTGTTGTTGTTGATGCGATCGATCAGGATGAAGCCGCCGGTATCGCGATTGAGTGCATACGGATCGAACGCCAGTGGCTGATCCAGATTCAGGTTGACCACGCCGATTTCGTTGAGCTCCAGCTGGCGCGCCGCAAGTTCCTCCAGCGTGTTGACGTTAACCTTGTATTTGAGGGGTGCGGCGGCGGCGGTTACGGTGCGGGTGCCACACTTAAGCAGGTATGGACGGCCCGGGAGCATCGGCTCCTCGCTCATCCACACGATGGTGGCCTCGATCTTGTCCGCGACCGCGGCCGGCGCTGCGGCCGATACCAGCAGATCGCCGCGGCTCACGTCGAGCTCGTCCTGCAAGGTCAGCGTGACCGCCTGCCCGGCCACCGCCTGCGTCAGCTCGCCGTCGGCGGTGACAATGCGTCCCACGCGGCTGGTGACTCCGGTCGGCAGCAGCCGAACGGTTTCGCCGGCGCGCACGCTGCCGGAGACGATCAGGCCGGCAAATCCGCGAAAGTTCTGGTTACGGCGATTGACCCACTGCACCGGCATGCGAAACGGTTGCGCCGCGACATCGTTGCGGATGACCACGGTGTCGAGCTGCTGCATCAGGCTGGGGCCGCGGTACCACGGCATGCTGGCAGGCGATTCGAGCACGTTATCACCCCGCAGCGCGGAAACCGGAATCGCGACGATGTCCGTAAGTCCGATACGGCCAGCGAATTCCCGATAACTGTGTTCAACATCCTGGAACGCACCGTGCCCGTAGCCGACCAGATCCATCTTGTTGACCGCCAGGATGATCTGCCGAATACCCAGCAGCGATACCAGGTAGCTGTGCCGACGGGTTTGTGTCAGCACGCCCTTGCGCGCGTCCACCAGGATGATCGCCAGGTCGGCGCTCGAGGCGCCGGTGACCATGTTACGGGTGTACTGCTCATGCCCGGGCGTATCGGCCACGATGAATTTGCGCCGCTCGCTGGCGAAAAAACGGTACGCGACATCGATCGTGATGCCCTGCTCGCGCTCGGCGGACAGCCCATCCACCAGCAGAGCGAAATCCAGCTGTTCGCCCTGGGTGCCGAGGCGGCGCGAATCGCTCTCCAGCGCCTCGAGCTGGTCCTGCAGCAGCAGCTGCGATTCGTACAGCAGCCGCCCGATCAGCGTGCTCTTGCCGTCATCGACGCTGCCGCAGGTGATAAAGCGCAGCAGGCCTTTACTCGCCTGTGCCGCCTGCCACGCCTGGAGCCCGCTCGGCGCCAATGGTGCGGCCAAACCCATCAGAAATAGCCCTCTTGCTTCTTCTTCTCCATCGATGCGGCGCTATCGTGATCGATGATGCGGCCCTGCCGCTCGGAGGTGCGTGCGGCAAGCATCTCCTCGATGACGGCCTCGATCGTGTCGGCGTTACTGTCGATGGCGCCGGTCAGTGGGTAGCAACCCAGTGTGCGAAATCGCACTCGGCGCAGCTGCGGACGCTCGCCGGTCTTGAGCGGCATACGCTCATCGTCCACCATGATGAGAGCAGCGTCACGTTCCACGACCGGCCGCTCAGCCGCCAGGTACAGCGGTACGATCGGAATGCGTTCCTGATAGATGTATTGCCACACGTCCAGCTCGGTCCAGTTGGACAGCGGAAACACGCGCAGGCTCTCGCCCTTGACTTTACGCGTGTTGTACAGCCGCCAGAGTTCGGGCCGCTGCCGCTTGGGATCCCAGCGATGCTGGGCACTGCGGATCGACACCACGCGCTCCTTGGCACGCGATTTCTCCTCGTCGCGCCGGGCGCCGCCGAACGCGGCATCAAAGCCGTACCGGTCGAGGGCCTGCCGCAGGGCCTGAGTCTTCATGACGTCGGTATGCAGCGCCGAGCCGTGCACGAACGGATTCATGCCCATGGCCACACCCTCGGCATTGACGTGCACCAGCAGCTCGAGTCCCAGGCGACGCGCGGTGGCGTCGCGGAATTGGATCATTTCGCGAAACTTCCAGGTGGTGTCGACGTGCAGCAGCGGAAACGGCGGCTTGGCCGGGTAGAAGGCCTTGAGCGCCAGCTGCAGCATGACCGAGCTGTCCTTGCCGATCGAGTACAGCATCACCGGCCGCTCGCACTCGGCCACCACCTCCCGCAGGATGTGGATGCTTTCGGCCTCCAGCCGCGCCAGATGGGTGAGATTGGGCACCGGCGGACTCTATATATTCTGCAAGTGAGTGGCCGTTATGTGCTTATTCTGATTCCGGCTGCGGACCTGGTCGGCGGCGGTGCGCCCGGTGAAGTACACCCGCGCCAGTTCATCGCTGGTCCGTCCCAGCGACAGCTGCAGACGGTCGATGAACTCGTGCAGGTCGCCCTGCTCCAGTTGCTCCAGATGAGTATGGTGAATTGCGCGCCGCATGCGCGCCACGCGCCGTTGCAAAGGCCGGCTGTTGGGCAACCGGCGTAGCACGTCCTCGGCACGCCGCAGACAGCATACGCAGGCGCGCGGAAACTGCTCATCGGCCAGCAAGAAGCGCACCACGCCGGCGCCGTACACTCGCTCGCGCGTCTTCAGTCGGTACATCTGGTAGCCCGACAGCGAGCGCAGGACCCCCATCCACAGTACCGTCTCGAATGCGCCCAGCTCCGCCGCGCTCGGCCCGCTCATCATCGCCGCCGCGCGCACGTCCACGATGCGGCTGGTCATGTCGGCGCGCTCGATATTGCGCCCCAGCGACAGGAACGAGGACGCATCGCCTTCGTTGAAGATACCCTCGAACATGCCGGTCAGTGCCTGGGTGGCGCTGGTTACCCGGCCCAGGAATCCGTAGCGCGTGCGGCGCGTGGCCGCCTCGACTGCATGCTCGCTGACGTACAGATACAGCTCGTTGATGTGTTCCCAGACCTCGCGCGGCAGGATGTCACGTACCGTGCGCGCAATCTCGCGGGCGCGCGCGATCGCGCTAAGCATCGAACCCGGGTTGTCCTGATTGGCGACGATGAAGCGCACCACGCACTTTTCGTTGACCTCGCGCTCGAGTTGCGCGTACAGGCTCTCGTGACCGGTAATCTTCACCAACGGCTGCCAGCCGGGACTGAGGCGCTGCGGCAGGTCCAGCATCAATCCGGCGCTCACATCCACCAGACGCGCGATATTCTCGGTGCGCTCAAGATAGCGCGCCATCCAGTACAGATTGTCAGCTACGCGCGATAGCATGATCGGCCGCAGTATCCACGATCCACGTGTCCTTGCTGCCACCGCCCTGCGAGGAATTGACCACCAGCGAGCCCTTGCGCATCGCGACACGCGTCAGGCCGCCGGTGGTTACCCGCACCCCGCGGCCCGACAGGATGAACGGACGCAAGTCCAGGTGACGCGGCTCGATGCCGCCCTCCACCAGCGTCGGCGTGGTGGACAAGCTGATGACCGGCTGGGCGATGTAATTGCGTGGATTGCGCTGGATCAACTGCGCGAACTCGCGGCGCTCGGCGGCGCTCGACTTGGGTCCCATCAGCATGCCGTAGCCGCCCGATTCGTTGGCTGGCTTGACCACCAGGGTGGCAAGATTCGCCAGCACGTGCCGGCACTGGCCATCCTCGGCGCACAGATAGGACGGCACGTTCGGCAGGATCGCATCCTGATCCAGGTAGTAGCGGATCATGGCCGGTACGAACGTATAGACCAGCTTGTCATCCGCCACGCCGGCCCCCGGCGCGTTGGCCAGCGCCACGTTGCCGGCGCGCCAGGCCCGCAGCAGACCGCGCACGCCCAAGGTCGAATCCGCCCGGAAAACCTCCGGGTCGAGAAACAGGTCATCGACGCGCCGGTATATCACATCGATGCGCTGCAAACCGACGATGGTACGCATATAGACCACATCGTCGTCACCGACCACCAGGTCGCGGCCCTCCACCAATTCGCATCCCATCTGCTGCGCCAGGTACGAGTGCTCGAAATAAGCCGAGCTGTAGATGCCCGGGGTCAGCACCACGACCTCGGGCTGCTCGCTGGCTTGCGGCGCCAGCGCGCACAACATGTCGAACAGCTGCGACGGATAATCATCCACCGGTAGGATGCCCGCGGCCGCGAACACCTCCGGGAACACGCGCTTGACCACCTGGCGGTTCTCGAGCATGTACGATACGCCCGAGGGCACGCGCAGATTGTCCTCCAGCACGTACACCGTGCCGTCGGCACCGCGCACCAGATCCGAGCCGCAGACGTGCGCCCAGACGCGCTGCGGCGGGTTCGCTCCCACGCACTGCGGCCGGAAGTTGGCCGAATCGGCCAGATAGCCGTGCGGAAACACGCCGTCGCGCACGATGCGCTGGTCGTGATAAATGTCATCGATGAACAGGTTCAGAGCCTGGGCACGCTGCTGCAGTCCGGCCTCGATGCCGCGCCATTCATCCAACGCAATCACGCGCGGAATGATATCCAACGGCCACGCCCGATCGATCGAGCCGCCCTCCTCGTGGTACACGGTGAAGGTGATGCCCATGCTGCGGATGGCCACGTCGGCCGCCTTCTGACGCGTGGCCAGTTCTTCGGATCCCAGTACCGACAGGAATTCGATCAGGGTGCTGGCCGCGGGCCGCGGCGCGCCGCCGGGCCCGATCAGCTCGTCAAAGCTCGCCGACGCCGGATACTCATTCCAGGCAATCCGCATGCGAGCTACAGTAGCAGGGCGTGGCGGACGAATGAACTGTGCCCGCACGCACCACCGCTGGGCAGCCATGACCGAGCCACTCGCCAATCGGGTTATCGCCATCGCCGAGTCGCGCGAACTCGACGTATTCGCAGCTTTGCTCGAACGCCGCGGCGCCAAGGTGTTGCGCTACCCGCTGGTCAAGATCATCGACGCAGCCGACCCGCAGCCGGTGCTGGACTGGCTCGCTACGGCCTCGGAACACCCCTATGACGACCTGATCCTGCTCACCGGCGAGGGACTGCGACGGCTGCTGAGTTGCATCGATCGGCATCGACCGAGTCTGCGCGCCCCGTTTCTGGAGGCTCTCAAGAGCATGCGCAAGATCACCCGCGGGCCCAAGCCCGCGCGCGCGCTGCGCGAGCTCGGCCTGGCGAGCGATCTGCCGGCGGCGGTGCCGACCACCGCCGGTGTGATCGACACGCTGCGCGCGCTCGATGTGCGTGGCCGGCGCGTGGGCGTGCAGCTCTATGGCGGTGAGCCCAATCGACCGCTGATCGGTTACCTCGAGCAGGCCGGCGCGCACGTGGCTACGGTGGCCCCGTACCTGTACGCCGATGCCGCCAACGATGCGGCCGTGCGGCAATTGCTCGAGCAGATGCGCGCCGGCACAGTGGACGCTATTGCGTTCACCAGCAAAGCCCAGGTCGAACGTTTGTTTCGGACGGCCGCAGCCGATCAGGTGCGCGCGGCGCTCGCGCTCACCAACGTTGCAGCGGTGGGGCCGGTGGTCCGGGAGACCCTCGCCGCGCACGGCGTGACGGTCAATGCGATGCCCGAGGGCGCCTGGTTCATGAAGCCGCTGACAGCGGCTCTGTCCGAGCTGCTGGCGAAGTAGCCGCTCTAGGCGGCCGCGTACATCCGCTGCAGCAGGGTCAGGAAGGTGTCCAATTCCGCCTTGCTGAAGCGGCTCGCCATGTGGCGCTCGAGCTGACGCACCTGCACCATAAGCGCATCCAGCTCGGAGGTACCCCCCTCCGTCAGGGAGATTCCCTGACGACGTCGATCACGGGTCGAGCGGCGACGCTCGATCAGCCCTGCGCGCTCCAGGCGATCGAGCAGCGCGACAATGCTGGCCTTATCCACCCCGAGGTGGGTTCCCAGTTCGATCTGCGCGATGCCGGGGTTGGCGCGCACCAGGCACAGCAGACTGAACAGGCCGGGGCGAATTTTCCTTTCACCGATAAAACTGACGTACGTGCGCCACGAGGTCTGGTGGGCGCGGCGCAGGTTGTAGCCCAGCAGCCGCGGCAGCGGTCCGAGGTCGACCTTGGCTCCGGCCGCGCGCTCGCGCCTGGCCGCTGCCGGCCGCTTGTCGCGTGCGCGGGCGCTGTTACCACCTGTCGGTTCCACTATGAGCACCCCGATGAGAAACTGAGCCGCGGTGTCAGCGCCATGCCGGCCAGTATATTTTCATTACTGTTCGTACTGCAAATTGATAGGCATTGCTACATATTGCCCGACCGCAGGCGAAACGGCGCCGCACCGCAGTCAGCGCTCGCCGTGTCCCCCGAGCGGGGCATACAGATCGGGCCGGCGGTCGCGAAACACGAACCAGTTGTCGCGCGCCTGGCGCAGCTGTTCGAGATCGAAGCACGCGGTGATCACCGCTTCGTCCTGCTGGCCGGCCTCGCTCACCAGCGCGCCGCTGGCATCGGCGATGAACGAGGAGCCATAGAATCGAATGTGCAGCCCCTGCGGATCCTGACGCGCATGCTCGGTGCCGATGCGGTTGCTGGCGATCAGCGGCATCAGGTTGGCGGCGGCGTGCCCCTGTTGCGTGCGCTGCCAGTGCAGCCTCGAATCGACCGGCGGCGCCGGCGGTGGCTCGCTGCCGATCGCAGTGGGATACAACAGCAGCTCGGCGCCTTGAAGCGCCATGATGCGCGCGCCTTCCGGAAACCACTGATCCCAGCAGATCGCGGCGCCGAACCGACCGTAGCGCGTGTTCCAGACCTGAAAACCGGTATCGCCCGGAGCGAAATAAAACTTTTCCTGATACCCGGGGCCGTTCGGGATGTGCGACTTGCGATAGATGCCGAGCCGCCGGCCGTCGGCATCGAACATCGCCAGCGAGTTGAAATACACGTTGCCGGCGCGCTCGAAAAAGCTGATCGGCAGCACCACCTGCAGTTCCGCGGCCAGCGCCCCGAAGCGCCGCAGCAGCGCACTATCCTCGGCCCGCTCGGCCAGCTGCAGGTAGCGGGCATCCTGCTCAATACAAAAGTACGGCGTCGCGAACAGTTCCTGCAGCAAAATCACCTGCGCCCCGCGCGCATGGGCGGCGCGCACCAATTGCTCGGCGCGTGACAGGTTGGCCGGCAGATCCCAGCTGCAGGCAAACTGCGTGGCCGCCACCGTGACGGGCCGCTCCGAGCCGCTCATACCGGCACTCCGGCCGCCGGCTGCACGCGCTCGGTGATCGCCACCGCGGTGCGCAAGGCGCGCAATCCGTCCTCGCCGCTGACCAGCACCGGGCCCTGACCGCGAATCGCCGCCACGAACGCCTGGATCTCGGCCAGCAGCGCATCGCCCTGCTCGAACGACTGTTCCTCGATATGAACCGGCAGCTGGCCGGCGCCGGGCGGCTGCTCGCGCTTGCGGATCACGGTCAAAATCTTCTGTTGCAGATCGAGTGACAGATAGGCGTCGTCGCAGAACACTCGCAGCTTGCGCTCGGTCTTCAGGCTCACGCGGCTTGCGGTGACATTGGCGATGCAGCCGTTGGCGAAGCGCAGACGCGCGTTGGCGATGTCGATCTCGGATGAGAACACCGGGGTACCGATCGCGTCCAGTCCGGCCAGCTCGCCGCCCACAATCATCTGCACCAGATCGATATCGTGGATCATCAGATCGAGCACTACATTCACATCGGTGCCGCGCTCCTTGAATGGCGCCAGCCGGTGACACTCGATGAAGCGAGGCCGGTTGAGACGCGGTTCGGACGCCAGGATGGTCGGGTTGAAGCGCTCCAGGTGTCCGACCTGCAGCACTCGGCGCTGGGTGCGCGCGCACGCGATCAGGCTTTCGGCCTGCGGCGTGGTCTCGGTGATTGGCTTCTCCACCAGCACGTGGGCGCCGGCCTGCAGAAACGCGCTGGCGATTTCATGGTGTGTGGGTGTCGGGGTTACCACGCTCACCGCGTCCACCTGACCGAGCAGCTGACGATAGTCGCCGACCGAGCGCGTCGAGAGCTCTTCGGCCACGCGTGCGCCGGCGGCAGGATCCACGTCGGCGACGCCGATCAGATTGCAATCTGCAAGCTGCGCGTACTTTTGGGCGTGGAATCGCCCCAGATAGCCCACTCCAACCACTGCCGCTCTGATTTTCTCCATGCGGCGGCTATTATGCCCAAAGGCCGGCGACCGCCGGCGCCCGTTGGTACGAGGAGCGGATGTGGAGGAGGAAACGCCCGAATTCTGGCAGTTCGGCCATGGCACGCGCGGGCTGTGGAATGAGCTACTGACCCTGGCGGCCTGTCTTGGTATCGGCGTGCTCGTGATGCCGTGCCTGATTTTCGCGGTCGGGCGGTTGGCGCTGGGCAGCTATGCGCACGGCAACGTGTTCGCGCTGTGGCGCGATTTCATGGCCGGGCTCTTGACCGGCTCGCAGGCGGTCTGGGTCATCGTCCTCGGCCCGTATCTGTTCGTGTGGCTGCTGCGAGGCGGACGGCGTCTGTTACATAACTGACGCACTGCGCTATCGGCCCGTGACTGCTGTCACAGATCGCGCGGGACCGAGTCACGGGTTGGCGCCGGCATGCCATTCTGGACACCGGAGGCTCAGGTGTACTGAGCGCTCAATTGGATGGATCAGATGGGGAATCCACGTGAGAATCAGTGGCAGGTTCCCGCCCCGGAGCAGCAGCGTCCCCGCCGACGTGATGATGTAATCAAGGACATCACGCTGGCGCTGGCGCAACACAGCGGCGTCGGCCTCGACGCCCAGCAGCGGGGCGGATTCGATCCCTACGATAGCCGGCTCGGAAACACCCGGAACGCAGCCTGGAAGCAGCGGCGGCCCGCGTAGCCGCTCCGACGGCCTACGGCCAGTAGAGCACGCCCAGCGTGATGAGCAGGGCGGCCAGCAGCAGCTGCGCGGGATAGCGCCAGCGGCGATCGCGCAATTCCCCGATGAAACTTGCGCCGCCGACCAGTGTCAGACTCCATGACCAGGCCAGTCCCTTGAGCAGCGGCAATCGCTCTGGCGCAAGCCTGGCCGAATATTCCGGCAGCAGGAAAAACACGATCGCACTCATGCTCAGTGATGCCGTCATTGCGACGGCGGAGCCGGTAATTATGCCGATCAGCACCGCCATCGGCCGCATGCTATTTCTCCATATCTGACTGCCATCCCGTAACCAAAGATGTCAGACTTGACCCCAGTTTAGCCGTTGCAAGGCCCGCAGGCAGCATGTCGCAATCGCCCCGTCCCTGGCGCAAGCTTCTAGCCCCGATCGCACTTTTGGGCCTGGGTCTGCTGGCCCTCAGCGCCGCCGGCTCGACCGGCGTACCGGCCGCAACCGGCCTGCTACCTGCGGGCGCCATCGCACCGACTGCGCAACAGCGCTCGCTGGCGCCGCGCATCGCCAGCATCCTGGAACAGAATCACTATCGTCACATTGCAATCGACGACAAACTTTCGCCGCAGGTGTTCGAGCGCTATCTAAGCTCGCTCGACGGCCAGCACAGCTACTTTCTGGCCGCGGACGTGGCGAGCTTTGATCGCTGGAGGACCAAGTTCGGCGACATGATCCACACCGGCGAGATGGATCCGGCCTATCTGATCTTCAGTGTATTTCAGCAGCGCAACCGCGAACGCATCAACTACGCGCTCAAGCTGCTGGACACCGAGCCGGACTGGACGGTCGATGAGAGTTTCACCTTCGATCGCGAGCATGCACCGTGGCCGGCCAGCCAGGCCGAGATGGATGATCTGTGGCGGCTGCGTGTGAAAAACGATGCGATCACGCAAATGTTGAGCGGCAAGAGCTGGACCGAGACTGCGGATCTGCTGCGCAAACGGTACCAGCGGGTGTTGGCTCGGCTGGACAAGATCTCGCCCGAGGACGTGTTCGAATCGCTGATGAACTCGTACTGTGCCGTGTACGATCCGCACAGCAATTACTTCTCGCCGCGCAGCTCGGAGGAATACCGCATTCAGATGAGTCTGAGCTATGAGGGCATCGGCGCCTCGCTGCAGCTCACCGACGACTACATCACCGTGACCAACATCCTGCCCGGCGGTCCGGCGGCGGCCGATGGCAGTCTCAAGCCCAACGATCGTATCACCGGCGTCGCGCAAGCCGACGGACCGATGGTCGACGTAATCGGCTGGCGGCTCGACGACGTGGTGCAGCAGATCCGCGGCAAGGAAGGCAGCGTCGTGCGCCTGCAAGTGCTGCCGGCCGGCGCCACGCCCGGCACTGCCGAACGAACTTTGCAGCTCACGCGCAACAAGGTAACGCTCGACAGCCAGGCGGCCAAGAAAGAGGTGCGTCAGATCCAGCGCGACGGACACAGCTACCGCATCGGCATCATCACCGTACCGAGCTTCTACAACGACATGGATGCGGCCAATGGCGGCGATAGCAACAATCGCAGCACCACGCACGACGTGCGCCGCCTGCTGCAGCAGCTGACCGCAAGCGGCGGCATCGACGCCCTGGTACTCGATCTGCGAGGCGACGGCGGCGGCTATCTGCCCGAGGCCATCGGTCTTACGCACCTGTTCATCAATCACGGTCCGGTGGTGCAGCTAAGGGATACCACCGGTCAGACCGAAGTGCTCGATGAGCCCGACCCGGGCGAGGGCTACACCGGGCCGCTGGCGGTACTGGTGGACCGCACCAGCGCCTCGGCATCGGAGATCTTCGCCGGCGCGATCCAGGACTTTCATCGTGGCCTGATCATCGGCCAGACCACATTCGGCAAGGGCACTGTGCAAAGCGTCATTCCGCTCGATCGCTGGTCGTCGCGGCCGACCGAGGGTCAGGTGACCGTGACCATCGGTAAGTTCTACCGCGTGACCGGCGAGAGCACGCAACTGCGCGGTGTGACGCCGGATATCACGCTGCCCTCGCCGATCAGCCTCGACGATGTCGGCGAGAGCGTGCTCGAACACGCGCTGCCGTGGGACCGCATCGCCTCGGTGCCGTTTCATTCACTGGTTCCGGAAACCGGCCTGATGCAAACGCTCGCCGGCGAAGAGTCCACGCGCGAAACGCACAACGCCGACTACCAGTGGTTGATCACGAGCCTGGATACGCTCGATAGCACGCGCAAGGAAAAGACGCTGTCGCTGAATCTGAAGAAGCGCCAGCAGGAGCGCCTGACGCAGGATCAGGCCCGGTTGATTCAGGAGAACACGCGCCGCGGCGCCGACGGCATGCCGCCATGGAAATCGGTAGCGGACATCAGTATCAGCGACGAGCCCGACGTCATTCTGACCCAGGCCAGCGATATCATGGCCGATGCGGTCGCCGGCGGAATTAGTCACGCCCCGGCGGTGGCGCAACAGGGGGCCTCGGCGTCGGGATCGTAAGCGCCGTCAGCGCAGCAGCACCCGGAATATCTCCCACAGGTCGTCGGCCAGAACCTTCGAGCCGTCCATCGGACCAGACAAGCTCTCAGCCGTCGGCACGGTCTCGCCCGAGCTGCGAAACTTTGCCAGCTCACGGAAGTGGTCCGAGCGCTGTTTGATCTCCTGCTGCAGCGTACCGCGGTGCTGGAGCAAGCCACGTCCCTGGACGATCGCCGCCATCGTCGCCTCGCAGCGCGCACGATCGCCGTAGTCGTCGCGCGGCGGCTCACGCCGCCCGGAGGCGGTGCGCGCCATCTCCATCAGCGGCGTGCGCGACAACCGCTCTACCAGCACCTGCCCGTAAGCGATGGCCGCGATGTTGATCGCTCGCCGCGCATCGATCGACAGGCCGCCGAATTCCGGTGCCGGCTCGGCGTCGAGGGCATCGCGCGCAGCGCGCGCGGACTCCAAGTCCTGCACGCACAACATCGATTGCAGGCTGGCGGCCTGCAGTCGCTGGCGCACGATGCGGCGTTTGAAGAAGTACCAGATCTGGCGCAATCGTCCCAGCTCCTGCTCGAGCGATGCGACCGCCTCGCGGCCCGTCACGGCCTTGTTCTCGGCCTCGCGCAACTTGCCTTCGATCGCCTGACGTCGCCCGAACTGTTCGCGATTGTATTCGGCGAAGAACGAGCGGCGCTCGCGCTCCTCCTGCTGCGCGCTCAGCTCGGCCACGAACTGCGTCAACAGTGTTCTTCCCAGGTTCCACAACTCGCGCAGTTGGTAGAACACCAGCGTCGGGTAGGCAGACTCCTGCTGCGACAGGCGCGTCTCCAAGCCCTGCAGCATCTCCTGAACGCGCGCGGTGGCCCCTTCCTGCTGCTTGACGCGATCCTTGAGTCGCTGAACTTCTTCCTGCAGCGATATGTGGGTTTTCTTCAGTTCCGCGCGATTGCGAAACAGGTGCAGCACGCGGTCGTCATCGACCTCGAGCTTGTTATTGTTCGCACCGATTCGCAGGAAACTCAGTTGTGAGATCAACTTCATGAGTGGCGCCATGATGCGGACGGGCCACCGTTCGCGAGTCGTTGATTAAACGCCCTAAATCGTGAACCTGTGGCCCCGCTCTAAGCAGTATTCCAGCCACTTATTTAGCATCATGTTGCGGGCCCAACGCTGATGCAGTTCACGTTCCCCCTTGCGGGGATCCCGCCGTCGCGGGTTTTGTTGGTTGGCCTGAGCCATCACCTGATCGGCCTCCAGCAGGCGCGCGTCGTGGTAAGCACACAGCCTGAGGTCCGGTAAGCGCTCGCAGCCGCCGGCGCGCGACGGCAACTGATAGGTCATCGTCAGCATGCTCGTATAGCGCATGTGTTCCAGCACTTCGAGACGCAGCTCACAGTCGCCCGCGACCCGCGAGACAAGCGTTCCGCGCAGCCGCACCGGATCGCCCGCCAGTTGCAGAAAGCGCAGGTAGTTGCTCTCGTAGAGACTCATCAGCGCGACGAACCCTCGCGGTCGCGCTCTCCATGACACCTTGATGTCTGCTTCACACAGCACGCATCGACTATAGCACGCACTGCGCGACCGCAACCGCCATCGCCGGGCGATTTGGTGGCATGGTTCTCGCAACGGCGCTCTAGGGTTGCAGGAACATGCGCTCACGGTAGTAGCGCAATTCCGCGATTGATTCGTAGATGTCGGCGCGCGCCAGGTGCGCGGCCTGCTTGGAATAGCCACCGGCGATCTTGGGCATCCAGCGATGAGCCAGTTCCTTGAGCGTGCTCACATCCAGATTACGATAGTGAAAAAAGCGCTCGAGCTCTGGCATCAAACGTGCAAGGAAGCGCCGATCCTGGCAGATGCTGTTACCGCACATCGGCGAAGCTCCGGGCGGCACGTGCGTGCTCAGGAACAGCACGGTCTGGCGCTCGGCCTCGGCCGCGTCCATGCGACTGGCCCGTACGCGCGCCACCAGTCCGGAGCTCGCATGCTGACGTTGATTCCAGGCGTCCATGCGCGCGAGGATTTCTTCCGGCTGATGAATCACGAAGTCGGGGCCCTCGGCAACGACATTGAGCTCGTTGTCGGTGACCACGGTGGCGATTTCGATGATCTGGTCGGAGTCGGGCAACAACCCGGTCATTTCCAGATCGTTCCAGATCAGGCACTCGTGATTTGCCATGGCGCTTCGGGACCGCGACAGTTGAGGCATCATAGCAAGGAATGTCGCTTGCCCGAGTCACAGTCACCCACCGTGGCCTGCTGCACGTACGCACCGACGACGGCCGTGCGGCCGTGGCGCGCAGCCCACGGCGGGAGCTGTCGATCGTCTGTGGCGACTTTGTGCGCTGTGAGGCCGATCCCCAACACCAACAATTGCTGATCGCGGCGGTCGCCCCGCGCAGCACTAGCCTCTATCGCACCAATGCCCGCGGCGGCAGCGAGCTGCTGGCCGCCAACCTGTCGCGGCTGCTGGTGGTCGTGGCGCCGGTCCCCCGGCCCGACTTCTTCATCGTCGACCGGTTTCTGTGTGCGGCCCGATGCGCCGGGATCGCCGGTCTGGTGCTGCTGAACAAGTCGGAGCTGCTGCTCGAGCCGAAGCTCGAGCAGGAGCTGGCGGCGTACGAAGCGGCCGGCTTCGACTGCCTTCGAGTCTCGGCCCAGCAAGCGCACGGACTGGAGCGGCTGGTTGCAGCGCTGCGCGAGGGCACCGCAATGCTCGTCGGGCAATCCGGCGTCGGCAAGTCCTCGCTGCTGCGCCGGCTGGTGCCCGACAGCGAGGCCGCGATCGGCGCCCTGGCGCGCGATGACGAGGGACGACACACCACCAGCGCCACGCGTCTATACGCACTGCCCGCCGGTGGCGAACTGATCGACTCCCCAGGGGTGCGCGATTTTGCGCCGGCGATCGACCGCCTGGATGCGGCCGATCTGGGATTCCCCGAGGTGCACGCCCTGGCCGCGCAGTGCCAGTTTGCCGACTGCCGCCATCTGCGCGAACCGCGGTGCGCCGTGCGCGCGGCAGCCGGCGAGTCCTTCAGCGCACGCCGCTACGAGAGTTATCGGCGTCTGCGGCGCCTGCACGAGCGCCTGCAGTCGGTCGGCCAGGCATCGCAGCGGCGCCGGCGTTGATCCTCGGCCGCAGCGCTCGTCAGCTGAGCGCGTGCCGGCCGGCCATCGCGTGTGCCAGCGTGCCGCCATCGACGTATTCGAGTTCGCCGCCGACCGGCACGCCGTGCGCGATGCGGCTTGCCGTCACGCCGCGCGAGCGCACCAGTTCGGAGAAGAAATGCGCGGTCGCCTCGCCTTCCACGGTCGGATTGGTCGCGAGGATGACCTCGGTCACCGCACCACCCTCCAGCAGCGCCTCGAACTCGCGCGCGCCGAGCTCGTCCGGGCCGATGCCGTCGAGCGGCGACAGGTGCCCCATCAGCACGAAGTAGCGGCCGCGATAGCCGCCAGCCTGCTCGATGGCCACCACGTCGGCGGGCGATTCCACCAGACACAGCAGCGTTGCATCGCGCTGCGCATTGGCGCAGATGGAACACAGCTCGCCTTCGGTCAGCATGCGGCAGCGGCGGCAGCGTCCGATCGAATCAAGTGCAGCCGTGACGCTCTGGGCCAGGGCGCGCGCGGCCGGGCGGCCACGTTGCAGCAGGTGAAATGCCATGCGCTGGGCACTCTTGGGTCCGACTCCCGGCAGGGCGCGCAGCGCCTCGATCAGCCCCATCAGTGCCGGCGACAGCTTCATCAGAACGGCAGTTTGACACCCGGTGGCAGCGACAAACCACCCATGGCGGCCGACAGCTTGGCCTGCGTGGCGCTCTCCAGCCGATGGACGGCATCGTTGATCGCCGCTGCGATCAGATCCTCGAGCATTTCGCGGTCCTCGCCGATGACCGAGGGCTCGATCTGTACGCGCTTGACTTCGTGACGACCGGACATCACCACCTTGACCATGCCTCCACCGGACTCGCCGGTGACCTCCAGATTGGCGATCTCGGCCTGCGCTTTTTGCATATTGGCCTGCAGAGCCTGGGCCTGTTTGACGAACTGATTCATGTTAGCCACGACTTACCTCACTCGCTCGACTTGGCCGGGCGCACCGACTCGGGCAGCACGCGCGCGCCAAAGCGCTCCTTGAAGCTGCCGACCAGAGGATCAGCCTCGAATGCCGCCTGCGCCTGCGACCGTCGCTGCGCTTCGAGGCGCTCTGCGGAACGCGCCGGAGTGGCCGGGCTGTCGTCGCGCAGCTCGATCTGCAGTCGCACGCTGCGGCCGAGATGTCGTGACAGCGCCTGGGCAAGTTTGTCCTCCAGAGCGCGCGTATGCAGCGAGGCACTGCGCGCATCGAGCGCCAGCCGGACGGTGCCGGCATCCTGCCCGAGCAGTACGCAGTTGCTGGCCAGCTGCAATGGGAAGCCCTGCAGATCCAGGCGCGCCACGATCGTGGACCACTCGCTGTTCTGCTCGGCCGGCGTCTGGCCGCCGCCACTGGCGCTGGCGGCGGGGCCGGGCCTGCTGTCCCTGACCACTGTCGCCGCGCTGCGCGTGCCGGCTGCCGGCGATTCAGGCGGCGCTAGCGCAGCCCCCGCACCGGCCGGTCGGAATGCCAGCATGCGCATCAGCGTCATGCGAAAGCCGGTGCGCGCATCCGGCGCCAGCTCCAGATCGCGCCGCCCCAGGATGGCGGTCTGGTAATAGAGCTGCAGATCCTCGGCGCTGATGCGCTTGGCCAGTGCCGCGAGCGTCTCGCCCGAGTGCAGCTCATCACCTTCGAAGCCCGGCACCAGCTGCTTGAGCACCACGCGCTCGAGCAGCGAGGCCAGCTGATCAAGCAGCTGCGCATAGTCGGGCGCACGCTCCTCGAGCGCGCGCGCAAACTCGTACAGTGCGGCGGCATCCCCCGTGGCCAGCAGCTCCATCACCCGCAGCACGTGCTCGTGCTCGACCGTGCCGAGCATCGCGCGCGCGTCGACTTCCATCGCCGTGCCGTTGCCGAATGCCAGCAATTGATCCAGCAGCGACAGCGCATCGCGCAGGCTGCCATCGCCAGCCTGCGCCAGCAGCTGCACCGCGGCCGGCTCGAACGCGACCTGTTCGGTCTGCAGGATGTGCGTCAGGCGGGCGCTGATCAAGCCCACCGACAGGCGCTTGAGGTTGAACTGCAGGCAGCGCGACAGCACCGTCACCGGCAGCTTGTGTGGTTCGGTGGTCGCAAGCAGAAACTTCACGTGCGGCGGAGGCTCTTCCAGCGTCTTGAGCAACGCATTGAAAGAGTGCGCCGAGAGCATGTGGACTTCGTCGATCAGATAGATCTTGAAGCGGCTGCGGGTCGGGGCGTACTGCACATTATCGAGCAATTCACGGGTGTCATCCACGCGGGTACGCGAGGCCGCGTCGACCTCGATGAGGTCGATGCTGCGTCCGGCGTCGATCTCGCGACAGCTGGCGCACTGGCCGCAAGGTGTCGCGCTCACGCCGCACTCGCAGTTCAGACATTTCGCCAGAATGCGCGCCACCGTGGTCTTGCCTACCCCGCGGGTGCCGGCAAATAAAAATGCGTGATGCACGCGCCCACTGCCGAGCGCATTGCTTAGCGCGCGCAGGACGTGCTCCTGCCCGGTCATCTCGGCAAAGCTGCGCGGCCGCCATTTACGCGCCAGTGCGGTGTAAGCGCTCATGCGACCTCACAGATTCTCGACCACAAGCGGGAGGTGATCCGCACCAGCATTGAACTCCGGCACCCGACCGATCCGCTGCCGCTGCTCCCTTCCGGGCCTGACGGGGTTCACGGTAAGTCGTCGCGAAGGAACCGGCGCGGATCACCGTGGAACTTTGGCGGAGAGGGTGGGATTCGAACCCACGAACACCCGTGAGGATGTTACTGGAATTCCAGTCCAGCGCCTTCGACCGCTCGGCCACCTCTCCATTCAATAACTTATAGACATACTTTGAGACGGTTTATCACTTCAGCGAGCCGCGGCATTCTAACAATCGCGTCGCCGCCGCGCCTGCCTAAGTACCCGGCGGATAAGTCGGTTCGCCCGAGGCCGGGGCCGGCGGCGACGCCGGCGTCGGCGCCGGTGCAGGCGTGGGTGCGGCCGCAGGCGGCAACGAGGACGGAGCGGCGGGGGCTGAGCCCGCCGGGGCGGTCTTGCCGTTCGTGCGCGCCGGTGTCTTGGCGAAGAAGCTGGGGGGTAGCGCCAGGCAGGGCTGCAGCTTCGGCACTTCACGCGCCTGCGGACCGAGATCCGCAATCTTGACGGCGTTGCGCGTATCCGCGGCGCTCAGACCTTCAGGCACCTTGAGCGGCGGCAGCGAATCGGTATTGCCCTTGAATGGCTTTTCGGTGCAGGACTCGGGATTTCTACCGCGGTGAAAGACACGGTTCCACAGCGTGCAGCCGCACAGCAGCGGCAGCATCGCGACACATACCAACAGCGCGCCAACGGCAGCGCGTGCCTGCGAGCGCGTGCGCGTCACGCCGATATCGCTCGCGGCACCACAGCGGCTTCGGTCCGGGCCGCGGCCAGCAGCGAGCGCACCCGCGGTCGCAGCGATTCACTCAGCTCGGTCAATGGCAATCGGATACCACGCTCGATCCAGCCCTCATCGCTCATGACCCATTTCACCGGAATGGGGTTGGGTTCGATGAACAAACCCTCGTGCAAGGCACGCAGCGGCGCATCCAGACGCTCGACCTCGGCGCGATCGCCACGCACCGCGGCTGCACTGAGCGCCGCGATCTGCTTGGGCACCACGTTTGCTGTCACTGAAATCACTCCCCTCGCCCCGGTCATCATGGCCTGCGCGCAACTGGCGTCATCGCCCGACAGCACGCTGAAGCTCGCCCCGGTCAGCGCCACCAGCTCGCGTACCCGCTCGACTGAAGCCACTGCCTCTTTGACCGCCACCACGCGCGGCAGTTTCGCCAGGCGCGCGACCGTGGCAGGCAGCAGGTCGACCGCCGTGCGCGAGGGAACGTTGTACAGCACCATGGGCACGCTGGCCGCGGATGCGATCGCTTCAAAATGCCGATACAGACCCTCCTGCGTGGGACGGTTGTAGGCCGGCGTAACCACCAGTAATCCATCCACATCGGCATTCGACAGGCGGCGCGCGCGCTCCGCGGTGATCGCGGTGCTGCTGCTACCGATACCGGCCAGCAACGCCACGCGTCCATGCAAACGTGCCTTGGCCCGCTCCAGCAGCGTACTTAGCTCCGCATCGGTGACGGTTGCGGATTCGCCGGTGGTGCCGGCCACCACCACACCGCTGGTGCCGGCCTCCAGGTGCATCGTGAGCAGCCGATCCCACGCCGGCCAATCGATGCTGCCGTCGGCATGCATCGGCGTCACGATCGCGACCAGGCTGCCCGAAAACATATGCTGCCGCTCAACGAAAGACGGGGCGGCGATGTTACGGGTGGCGCCTTGCGGCACGCAAGCTTACCGTTCGCAAGCCAGCGCAGTCCCGGTACACTGCTTAAGCCAACACTGCGACCACGGATCCAATGAAGCAGCATCTCGCCGTCTCCGCGATCGGCAGCGACCGTACCGGAATGGTCCACGAATTGACCCGAGTCATCAGTGACTGCGGCGGCAACATCGCCGAGAGTCGCATGACTGCGCTCGGCTCGGAATTTGCCATGCAGCTGCTGGTGAGCGGAAACTGGCACACACTCGCCCGGATCGAATCCGAGCTGGTGCGACTGGCCGAGACCGGTTCGCTGAGCGTGCACATCAAACGCACCGAGCCGCGCGCGGCGCGCGCCGAGATGCTGCCGTACTCGGTCGACATCGTCAGCCTCGACCAGACCGGCATCGTGTCCGGCCTGTCGGGGTTCTTTGCCAGCCGCGGCATCGACATCTGCGAGGTGTCGACGCGCAGCTACGCCGCCGCGCATACCGGCGCGCCGATGTTTGCGGTGCAGCTGCTCGTCAATGTCCCCGGCAAATTGCAAGTCGCGCAACTGCGCGAAGAGTTCATGGATTTCTGCGATTCGCTCAACCTGGATGCCATCCTCGAACCGGTGAAATCGTGAGCAGCGCCAGAAAGCCGGTCGCTCGCGCGGCGGTGCGGATCGGCGCTGCGGTGCCGGACTTCACGCTGCCCGCCACCGGCGGCAAGGACTGGCATGTGCGCGATGTCCGCGGGCACACGCTGGTGCTGTACTTCTATCCGCGCGACAACACGCCCGGCTGTACCCTGGAAGGTCAGCAGTTTGCCAAGCTCGCGCCGCGGTTCGAGCGCGCCGGCGTGACCATCGCCGGCATCTCGCGCGACAGCGTGGCCTCGCACGAGAAGTTTCGCGCCAAAATGGGATTTCCGTTCGTGCTGCTGTCGGATGCCGATGGTGCGCTGTGCGAGCGCTTCGATGTCATCCGCGAGAAGAACATGTATGGCCGCAAGGTGATCGGCATCGAGCGCAGCACCTTTCTCGTCGACCAGCGCGGCGTGCTGCGCCACGAATGGCGCAAGCTGAAGGTCGACGGCCACGCCCTCGAGGTGCTCGAGGCGGCCCAGGGCCTGTGAATACGCCCGCGCGCCGACTGTTCGTGCTCGACACGAACGTACTGCTTCACGATCCGACCGCGATATTCCGCTTCGAGGAGCACGACATCTATCTGCCGATGGTTGTGCTCGAGGAACTCGACGCGAACAAAAAGGGCTTGTCGGAAGCCTCGCGCAATGCCCGGCAGGTCAGCCGATTCCTGGATGAGTTGATGCGCGGGGTCACCAAGGAGCAGATCGATGCTGGCCTTTCGCTGCCTTCGAGCTACGGCGGCAATCACGGTAAGTCGGCACCGACCGGGCGGCTATTCTTCCAGACCCGCGAGCTTGCCAGTGGCCTGCCGGCCGCGCTGCCCGGAGTCGGCACCGACAATCTGATTCTGGGCCAGACCCTGTCGTTGCAGCGGCTGGAGTCGAAATCGCGCGTGGTGCTGGTGTCCAAGGACATCAACCTTCGCATCAAGGCAGCCATCATCGGAGTGCACGCCGAGGACTACTACAGCGATAAGACGATCGAAGATGCCGACGTGCTCTACACCGGCTTGGAGACGCTGCCGGCGGACTTCTGGGAACGGCACGGTCAGGACATGCGCTCGTGGAAGGACGCCGAGCGCACCTGGTATCGGCTGCAGGGTCCGGCCGCGAGTTCCTGGCGTCCCAACCTGTGCGTGTACGACCCAGGTCCGCAGGGCATCGAGGCGGTGGTGCGATCGGTCGCGGGCCGCGAGGTGACCTTGGAACTGGCGCGTGACTTTCGCAGCGAGCGCCACAGCATCTGGGGCATCACCGCCCGCAACCGTGAGCAGAACTTTGCGCTCAACCTGCTGATGGATCCGGAGATCGATTTCGTGACGCTGCTGGGGCCGGCGGGCAGCGGCAAGACGCTGTTGGCACTGGCCGCCGGCTTGACGCAGACCCTGGAGCGCAACCGCTTCGTCGAGATCGTGATGACCCGGGTGACCGTGCCGCTCGGCGAGGACATCGGTTTCCTGCCGGGTACCGAAGAAGAGAAGATGGAGCCGTGGATGGGCGCGCTGATGGACAATCTCGAGGTGCTGACGCGCAGCGACGAGGGTGGCAACTGGGGCCGGGCCGCCACCAATGACCTGCTGCGCAACCGCATCAAGATCCGCTCGCT